>JBJECZ010000124.1:0-25011 GCA_051871555.1 Muribaculaceae bacterium
TCCCCTGAGGAGGAGTGAGGAGATGGTCGTTGCACTTCTTATTGGAAACTTTATTTAGCTTTATCAGCAAAAAATTTGCTCAAAAGTTGCCGAGATAGAATATTTTTTATTACTTTTGCACTCGCAAAGCCCAGGTGGCGGAATGGTAGACGCGCTCGTTTCAGGTGCGAGTGTTGAGAGACGTGCAGGTTCGAGTCCTGTTCTGGGCACCAAAAAACAACCCCTTAACCGGTAACGGTCGAGGGGTTTTTTATTTATAATTATGTGTATTCAGCGCAGACGCACTCACACGCCAATTGAGGCGGCAATTCCAATTGAGTGGCTCAACGAAGCAATTCGTTGATGTTGGTGGTGATGTTTAGCATAAACGTGGTGGCGCCGCTGTGAGGCTGCGCAAGGGCTACGCCAAACCCAAAGCCACGCACTTTCATTCCGGCAGCAAGCGAGAAGCCCGACAGAAAATTGCGCGAATAGGTGCTCATGTCGGTGCGAGTCTTGTAGTTATATCCAAGCCCGAAATATATTCGCTCGGTAGGCGTGTATTCGCCGGCAAACACCAGATGGCGGAACAAGTTCGACGCAAACGAGCCTTTCACCTGCAAAGGCGAGGTGGTGCTGTTATCGTCGCTACGCTTCAGATATGGCAATTTCCATTTATTCAGGTTAGTGGCAGTAACCGACAAGCGGAACGGAACATCGCTCAGCCCCTTTGTGAAACCCAGCTGAATGTCCCACGGCAGTTTGTCGTACTTCTCGTTGAACTTCTTCACCTGACCGCCCAGGTTTTTCAGCACAAGGCTTGCCGAGAAATCGCTTTCGGGGTTATAGTAGTTCACACCAAGGTCGGCAGCGACAGCCATGGCTGAATAGCTTTCGTAGTTCGACGTCATGAACTTCATGGTGATGCCGCCGCGCCAGTTGTCGCTGATGTCGTGCGAATAGGTGGCAGAGAACGCAATGTCGTTAGCCGAGAACGAGCCGGTGATATTGCCCTCAACGTCGGTGGCAGTCATCGAGCCGTAGCCAAAATACTGCACGCCGGCAGCCCATGCGCTATGGTCGTTGATGCGCATACCGTAGCGGGCACCCATAAAATTGCAATCGCCAATGTAACGCATATAGTTGAGCGCAACCTGCTTTTCCACTTCCGGACCCAGCAGCGCCGGGTTTTGCTCCGTGAGGTTCACATCGTCGTCGATGAGCGAGATGTTATGCCCGCCAAGTCCATAGACATGGCTTGAAGGTGATATGTTGAGGAAATTATATGCCGTGGTACCGTCCTGCGCACGCAATCCAAAGGAGGCTGAGAGTGCCACAGCCGCCATGGTTAGTAATATTTTCCCAGTCATCTTCATCGTCGGGGTGTTTGTGAATAGCGTTCTTGTCATCTATTCTATAACGAAACAATGGCGGCGAATAGTATTCAAGTTAAAAGATTTTTAGAATTTGACGCCGAATGCAAGTTGAATGTAAAAAAAAACTAAACCTTATTAATCATTTTCAAAATCGTCGATTTTACTTTGTGCACACCCAAATAAAGGTATATATTTGCCGTAGAAAATGCTTTGAAACTATAATGAGCCTGCTTTTACGACATATTGCTACGGTTGCATTGATGTGCCTGATGTCAATGCCTTTGTCGGCGCAAGTGCGCAGAATGTGCATCGAAAACCCCGCAAGAAACAACCACATGACCTATGTGAATGTTTATGAATACGACTTTGTGGACGTGCAGCCGCAGTTCCCCGGTGGCGAACGTGCCCTGATGAACTACATCAACGAGACGCGCGAATATCCCTATCACGCCTATCACAACCGCATTCAGGGTCGCGTGGTGTGCAGCTTCATTGTCAACACCGACGGCAGCATCGTCAACGTGCATGTGATTAAAGGCGTTGAGGAGTCGCTCAACCGCGAGGCGGTGAGAGTCATCAGCCACATGCCCAAGTGGAAAGTGGGCAGAATAGGCGGCGAAGTGGTGCCCGTGCACTGCATCCTCCCCATCGCATTCCGCCGCTAACCCATTACACATAAAAAGCCTCAAAAAAAGAACAAAACAACAAGGATATTATTGTATAACGGCACTCATAGTAAGGGAGTTGCGGATGACCTCGACTTGAAAGGTTAATACAACTAATACTATTTTCTGTGCCATAGTCTTTTTATTTTGTTGCTAAAGGCTTGCACTTGAGAAGCCAATACAACATAGGCTGGCTGAGTCGTGATAGGTATTCTTGAAAATATCACACACCTTGTTGCCTTTCAGGCGGCAAGCCGAGCCAAGGCAAGGCACTTAGCCGGGGGTGCCTTCGCTTACCACGGGATAACAATATCCTCGCTTCCGCATTAGTATAGGACGCGAATTATCCGACACAAAGGCTATAACCATTTGATTACCAACGCCATTAACCGCGTGAGCGGTTACAATTTGTGTAACCTCGCGTTAACGGCGAGCAAAGCGCAGTCGGCTACGTGGGGGAAGACGACGCAACTCAATAACATCAACCGCAGCACGGTTGCAGACCCAGCAGCGATGGGTTATTCACGTCTTTCCTACTTTTCGGTGGCACCGCTTTCCGTGGGTTACGCCAACTCTCACCCACAGCTAAATCTCGTCTTCCACCCTCACGCACATCACTCCAATGCCTCAAGAATTCACTATTATTTAGTATTGCACGGCGATGAAAATTGCCGTATCTTTGCGTTATTATAATAAAACAATGCGAGGAGGCAACTACATATGCTATTATCGGAGTTAAAAATTGGCAAATCGGCAAAGATTCTTTCGATTGGCGGAGCAGGCGAGCTGCGCCAGCACCTTCTTGACATGGGGCTGATTCCCGGAGGTCTGGTGAAACTGATGAAATATGCTCCGATGGGCGACCCCATTGAACTGCGTATTCACGACTACGAGCTTACGCTGCGCCGCGCCGACGCCGCTCTGATTGCGGTGGAACCGCTGCCCGACAACTATGTCGACACCACCGACTACAGCGCCGAGGTGGTGATTGAAAATCACGCCGAGCACCCGGGATTTGGCGAAATGGGTCCGGAGCACGACACCAAACACGCCACACGTCTGCCAAAGAGCAAACAACTCACTTTCGCCCTTGTGGGCAACCAGAACTGCGGTAAAACCACGCTGTTCAACCAACTCACAGGCTCAAACCAGCACGTGGGAAACTTTCCCGGCGTAACAGTCGAGGGGAAGAGCGGCGTAATCAAGGGGCACTCCAACACTTTGGTCACCGACCTCCCTGGCATTTATTCGCTGTCGCCTTACACCTGCGAGGAGGTGGTGTCGCGCGACTTCATTCTCAAGCAAAAACCGTCGGCAATCATCAACATTGTTGATGCCACAAACATCGAGCGCAACCTCTACCTCACCATGCAGCTAATGGAACTCAACGTGCCTATGGTGCTGGCGCTGAACATGATGGACGAGGTGGAGAACAACCACGGCGCCATCCGCGTCAACCTTATGGAGCAGATGCTCGGCATTCCGGTGGTGCCCATCTCTGCCGCCAAAAATCAGGGCGTTGCCGAGCTGGTGCAACACGCGCTGCACGTTGCCCGATACCAAGAACGCCCGCAACGAAACGACTTTTGCAACCCTGCCACCAACGGCGCTGTTCACCGCGGCATCCATGCCATTATGCACCTCATTGAGGACCATGCCGAAAAGGCTGGCATTCCACGCCGTTTTGCCGCAAGCAAGCTGGTGGAGGGCGACGAGCTGGTGCTCAAGTCGCTCAACTTGGCGCCCGACGAACTGGGCATGCTCAACCATGTGATTGAACAGCTTGAGGAGCATCGCGGACTCGACCGCGGCGCTGCCATAGCCGATATGCGATACACCTTCATACACGCTTTGTGCCACCAAACCGTGGTGAAGCCCCACGAAAGCAAGGAGCATCAGCGAAGCCGATACATCGACGCCGTGCTCACCGGCAAATGGACTGCCCTGCCGGCTTTTCTGCTGATTATGGCGTTCACCTTCTGGATGACGTTCGACGTGATTGGTGGAACGCTGCAAGGCTGGTGCGAAGATGGCATCGAATGGTTCACACAATGGCTCGACGCATTGCTCATCGGCTGGAACATTGAGCCCACAGTGCAGTCGCTCATCATCGACGGCATCATCGGCGGCGTGGGCAGCGTGGTGAGCTTCTTGCCCATCATTGTCACTTTGTTCTTCTTCCTGTCGATGCTCGAGGACAGCGGCTACATGGCGCGCATTGCATTTGTGATGGATAAATCGATGCGTAAAATCGGACTGTCGGGGCGCTCTATTGTGCCTCTGCTCATAGGTTTCGGCTGCAGCGTACCCAGCATTATGGCAAGCCGAACGTTGCCTTCGCACCGCGACCGCAAACTCACCATTCTGCTCACCCCATTTATGAGCTGCACTGCCAAATTGCCAATCTATGTGTTTTTCACCGCCGTATTCTTCCCGCACAATGCTCCTTTGGTGATGGTGTGCCTCTATCTCACCGGCATCATCGTGGGTGTGTGCTGTGCTTTGGTGCTGAAATACATCAAGTTCACCGGCTCCACCGTGCCATTTGTGATGGAGCTGCCCAACTATCGCATGCCGGGCTACAAAAACGTGTCGCACCTGCTGTGCGACAAAGCCATGGACTTCCTGCAACGTGCTTTTACGGTGATTTTCCTGGCGTCGTTGGTGATTTGGTTCATGCAGACATTCGATTTCCGCCTGCATGTGGTAGATGATTCAAGCACAAGCATGCTTGCCGTGATTGCAGGCTACATTGCTCCGGTGTTCAAGCCTCTCGGCTTCGGCGACTGGCGCTTCACCACTGCCCTGATTTCGGGATTCATCGCCAAAGAGAGCGTGGTGTCGACCCTCACAGTGCTCTTTGGCTCGGGCACATCGGTGGCATCGCTGCTCACCACCGGCGCTGCACTTTCGCTGCTGGTGTTCTGCCTGCTCTACACGCCGTGTGTTGCCGCCATTGCTTGCATACGCCGCGAGCTCAACACTCGCAGCGCCTTGCTCATTATGTCGGGTCAATGCGCCATCGCATGGGCATGCGCTCTGATTGTTAGCATCGTTGTTAATCTCATTATTTAACCAACCTCCTGTTTATGAATTTGGCAACACTGATAGTGCTCGTTGTGGTGATGGTGCTCATAGTGGCGGCTGTGTGGCACATTGCCCGCCATGGCACTCACTCGTGCAGCGGATGCAGCGGATGCTCGGGCAACGGCAAAAAGGCCACCGATTGCAACACTTGCAGCAAATGCACCGACGCCAGCTGCCCCTCGCGGCACGCCAAGCACTAACGAGCCGCACAACCACACAAATTAGGCAAAAAAGCCACATTATTGCGCAAATTGTTTCACGCGCAAATTGTGCTGTACGACGCTGTTCAATAGCGAAAACAATTGTTTCACGGCAAAAGTTATTAACAAAAAGTGCCACTTATCAACAATTTGGGCAAAAACACACCAAATGCTTGTTATTATCCCAAAAAGTTTTGATTTCTTTGCATCGGAATTAATTTTTGAAACACAAAATTCTTTATATGGGAAAAACAATAGCAATAGCAAACCAAAAAGGTGGTGTAGGTAAAACAACAACTGCCATCAACCTTGCAGCATCGCTGGCAATGAACGGCAAAAAAGTTCTGCTAATCGACGCCGACCCACAGGCAAATGCCACTTCGGGACTCGGCATCGACCCCAAGAAAACCGCTTCGTCGATTTACGAATGTCTGGTTGACGACTACCCTATGGCAAGCAGCCGCAACAGCACCTGCGTGAAGGGACTCGACCTTGTGGGCTCGCGCATCGACCTCGTGGGCGCCGAACTCGAACTTGTAAACAAGCCCAACCGCGAACGCGTGTTGCGCAACCTCATCGCCGACGTCAAGAAAGAATACGACTTCATACTCATCGACTGCAGCCCGTCGCTCGGCTTAATCACCGTTAACGCCCTCACTGCTGCCGACTCGGTGATTATACCCGTACAAGCCGAATATTTCGCCCTCGAAGGCATCAGCAAACTGCTCAACACCATACGCATCATCAAGTCGAAGCTGAATCCGGCTATCGAAATCGAAGGATTCCTGCTCACAATGTACGATGCCCGCCTGCGCCTCGCCAACCAAATCTACGAGGAACTCAAAAGCCACTTCGGCGACATGGTGTTCAACAACGTCATCCCACGAAACATACGCTTGAGCGAAGCTCCCAGCCACGGGTTGCCTGCCATACTCTACGACCCCGAGAGCCGCGGCGCCACAAGCCACGTGCTGCTCGCAAAGGAGGTTATTGCCAAAAATCGGCATTTCACCAGCAGCATCTAATCCCTAACCAACCCCGATAATTCATAAAACGAAGATATTATGTCAGTAAAACGAAACGCCTTAGGTCGCGGCCTCGACTCGCTCATCTCGATGGACGATGTGCAGCCCAGCGGCTCGTCGGCAATCAACGAAATAGCCATCTCACAAATATCGCCCAACCCGGAGCAGCCGCGCACCACCTTCGACGAGGACTCGCTTGAAGAACTTGCCATGAGCATTCGCGAACTGGGCATCATTCAGCCACTCACGCTGCGCAGCACCGGGCCCGACACATATCAGATTATCTCGGGCGAACGTCGCTATCGCGCTGCCCGAATGGCTGGACTCGACACCGTGCCGGCTTACGTGCGCACCGCTAACGACAGCGAACTCACCGAGATGGCGCTCATCGAAAACATTCAGCGCGAGGACCTCAACGCCATTGAAATTGCCCTCACCTTCCGCAAACTCATCGACCAATATCGCCTCACCCAAGAACGCCTGAGCGAACGAATCGGCAAAAAACGCACCACCATTGCCAACTTTCTGCGCCTGCTCAAGCTGCCTGCCGAGGTGCAGATTGGTTTGCGCGACCGCAAGGTGGATATGGGCCACGCACGCGCACTTCTCTCAATCGAGAAGCCTTCGCTGCAGTTAAAATTATATAACGACATTCTTAAAAAAGGTTTATCGGTGCGGCAGGTCGAGGCGCTCGCCAAGCAGCTGCAATCAGGCGGAAACACTGCCGGAAACACACCAGCACCAGCACCTAAACGCCTGACTAACAAGGATTACGAAATTTTGCAGAAGCATCTCAACAATTCATTTCACACTCAAGTGAAGTTCGCCGTCGACGCTTCGGGTAAAGGAAAAATAACATTCCCTTTCAAAAATGAGGAAGAACTTGAGAATTTAATTCGTATCTTTGACAAACTAAAAGAAGAATAACTGTAGGGGGAAGGGAGGAAAATCACGATTTTCTCTCCCATTCCTACGCAATAAAACCAGCACGACTTTTGTGAAACTTGCAAAATCGACAAAAGGACGGATGATGTACAGAGCAGCCTCACTGTTGCTCTGTGTAATTGTGTTTGCTCTTAGCACCAACGCCCAAGAGCGCACACTTGCTGTGCCCGACAGCACCGGCATCAACGCCGATGCCGGCACTCTGTTGCCCAACCACCGCAAGCGCACTCGCGTGCCTCTGACTGCCGCACAACCAACCGCCCCCGACTCCACCCTGCGCACCTTAGTAGACCTCGAAGGCGACACCGTGCATATTGCCGACATGGATTCGGTGCAAATACAAGCCGTGGAGGAGGAACTCAGGCAACGTGAGCTGCAGGAGAAACGCGACTCTGCCGAACTTGCCGACTATGGCCGCCAACGAGCTATGAAAATCAACCCAACCCGCTCGCTGTGGCTTTCGGCGCTTTGCCCCGGATTAGGGCAGGTGTACAACCGCCGCTATTGGAAACTGCCCATCGTGGTGGGCGGATTCGTCGGACTGGGCTACGCCATCTCGTGGAACAACAAGATGCTGAAGGACTACACCCGTGCCTACAACGACATCATGGACAACGACCCTAACACCAAGAGCTACATGGATTTCTATCCGCCTACGGTGCACGAAAGCGACATCGACGAGGCGTGGCTCAAAAAGTCGTTGAAATCGAAAAAAGATTACTTCCGCCGCAATCGCGACCTTTGCGTAATTAGCATTGTGGGCGTTTATTTGATATGTATGGTCGATGCCTACGTCGACGCCGCCTTGTCGAAGTTCGACATCAGCGACGACCTCTCGATGAAGGTGCGGCCAACACTAATCGACCAACAAGCAATGTCAAACAAGCCCGGATTGGGCGTGGCGTGCGCCATAAGTTTTTGAAAAAAAAGAATATAAGAGATATATGAAAAAAACAGCTTTGCAATTTATTGCACTCTGCACCTTAGCCTTGACCTCAGTCACTGCCTGGAGTCGACAGAATGTAAACACCATAAAGGAAACAATAGTCGACAAGTCAATTGTGTTCCCCGAAAGTTTCGAAACCGACACCAAGGCTCTGATGAACAATTGGTATCTTAAAAACTACACCGTGCTCGACTCTTACGTCGAAAACTCAAAGAGCGAAACCGTGAGCGACGAGGTGTACATCAAGCGCCTGCGTGCTTTGCCCGTAGCCATCGAAATGCCTTTCAACTCGGTGGTGAAAACCTACATTGAAATGTACACCGAGCGACGCCGCACCCTCGTGGAGGAAATGCTGGGAATGAGCCTGTACTATATGCCCATCTTCGAACAAGCCCTCGAAAAAGAAGGCTTGCCGCTCGAGCTGAAATATCTGCCGGTAATCGAATCGGCGCTGAACCCCGATGCCGTTTCGCGCGTGGGCGCCACCGGTTTGTGGCAATTCATGATTAGCACCGCCAAAGGCCTCGGACTCGAAGTAAACAGCATGGTCGACGAGCGACGCGACCCGTATCGCGCCTCGGAAAAAGCCGCCGTATATCTCAAAAACCTATATAACATCTATCACGACTGGTCGCTGGTGATTGCCGCTTACAACTGCGGTCCCGGCAACGTCAACAAGGCGCTGCGTCGCGCCGGCGGCTCGGGCAAAGACTTCTGGGCAATCTACCCCTACCTACCCAAAGAAACACGCGGATATGTGCCCGCCTTCATCGCCGCCAACTATGTGATGACTTATTTCAAAAACCACAACATAAGTCCAAGCCTTGCCAAGAAACCGCTGCTCACCGACACCATCACCGTGAACCAGCGAATCAATTTCAACCAAATCAGCAAGGTGCTCAATATGCCCATCGATGAGCTGCGCGTGCTAAACCCGCAATTCCGTCGCGACGTGATTCCGGGAGACACCCACTCCTACTCGCTCTGCTTGCCAACGCATCAAATCTACAGCTTCATCATGAGCAAGGACAGCATCCTCAACTATCGCACCGACCTCTACGGACGTCGCGACGTGGTGGAACCTGCCACCATCTCCGACTCGCAAGATATTCAGGGCGTTGAGGGCGTCGACTTCACCTACGAAACGCAAACCGTCACCAAGTGGCATAAGGTGCGCCGAGGCGAAACTCTCGCAAAAATCGCCGGCAAATATGGCGTGACCTCGTCGAGCATCAAGCGCGCAAATGGGCTGCGCAAGTCGTCGGTTAAACGTGGGCAATCGCTCAAGATTGTCACAACACAACGTGTAAAAGTGCCTATCGAGAAATCCGACGAACCTGCAAGCGACGAACTGCTGGCTGCCAACAATGCAGGCACCGAACTCGATGCCGAACAGACCGACACCGAAGAAATTGAAGTAGCCGAACCTGCTCCTACAACCGTTAAGCCAGCCGAACAACCCAAAGCCAAGCCGGAGCCTAAGCAAAAGGAACAGCCCAAGACTAAGGAACAACCCAAGAAGCGCAACAACAGCCACGACGCCGACATCGTCACCAAGCACACCGTGCGCTCGGGCGAATCGCTCTACAAGATTGCCACCGACAACGGCATCACCGTCGACGAACTGAAGGCTGCCAACAACCTCACCAACGACGCCGTGAAAGCCGGACAAACCCTGGTGATTCCTGCCAAAGGCGAAGCTGCCAAGCACGCTGCCGCCACAAAACCGGAGCAAAAAACATCGAAGTACACCGTACGCAAAGGCGACAACCTCGGCAAAATAGCCGCTAAACACGGCATCACCGTCGACCAACTGAAAGAACTCAACAACCTCACCGACAACAACATCATGGTGGGTCAATCGATTGTAGTGCCAGGCGATGGCGAACAAGCCGCCACCAAACCCGCAAAAGCTGAACGCGAAAAACCGCGCACCGTAACCCACACCGTGCGCTCGGGCGAAACACTCGGCGCAATCGCCGAGAAATACGGCACAACAGTGTCGGCAATCAAGCGCGCAAGCGGCATCAAGAGCGACCGAATCAGCATCGGACAAAAACTCACCATCCCTAAGAAGAAATAAAGAGATTAAAAACGATTTTATAGGACAAGATAAACATCACAACCATGAACAAGACGGAATTAGACCTCTGGTGGTGCGGACTCACCTGCGAACAAAAAACACGCATCGCCTCAAAAGCAGCCACCAAGCAAAGCGGCGTTGCCACACGCATCGAATACCCGCAATGCACCGAATGGTGGAACACCGTTAGCGACGAACGCAAACAAGCCATTCACGACCACTGCACCGACAAGCACGGCTACCTGCTCGACGAATGGTCGGAAGGCAAATCCTACAGCTACTAAAATTCTGATTACCCAACTCACATCCGCTCCGCCACCAACGGGGCGGATGTTATTTCACACCTCGTCGGTTACATACCGGGTATGTGAACAACCCCATATAGTTGCCTGCAGCGCCAATATGGGGAAAGCGGTATGCATCCCCATCCAAAGCCAACCGTGGAGCGGTTGCAAACCCACCACATTGTCATCTTGTAGAAAGCGCCGAAGGTGCTTGACCATGCATAACCGCTGGTGGAGCGAAGCGTAACCTGCGGAAGCGCGGATACCTCTACATGATTCGGCGTCGAAGATGTCGAACAAATCTATCTATTAAACGAACGTAGATGACGCGACGCGAATCACCCGACAGCGACAAAAGGGATTACTGGGGCTCGCAGCCCATTTTGGGGTCTTCGATGAGGCGCATCAGGCGCATGATTTGGCGGCTGCGTTTGCGCATGTAGCGACTTGGATTCGACGAGTCGCGCTCAAGCGGATTGGGCAGCGAGGCGGCTACCAGTGCCGACTGCCGCTTGGTGAGCTGCGAGGCGTGGCAGCCGAAATGCTCTTGCGCCACGGCTTCGACGCCATAGATGCCGTCGCCCATCTCTATGCTGTTGAGGTAAACTTCCATGATGCGTTCTTTGCCCCATACGGCTTCAATCAGCACCGTGAAATACACTTCCAACCCTTTGCGTATCCAGCTGTGACCGTTCCATAGAAACACGTTTTTCGCCGTCTGCTGGCTTATGGTGCTGGCACCGCGCTGCCTGCCGCCGTCGGCTGCTTCCTTGGCGGCTATCTTAATCTGTTCGAAATCGAAGCCCTTGTGCTGCAGGAACAGGTTGTCCTCGCTTGCCATCACAGCCAAAGGCATGTTGTGCGAAATCTCTTCCATCGGCACCCAGTGGTGGCTGAGCTTCATTGGGCGGTCGGAGGAGCATTGTTCGGCAAGGCGAATAAACATCAGTGGCGTGTAGTAGATGGGCAGAAATTTGCCGAGGAGCACGGCGCCTATCGACGTTGCCAGAAAGAATATCACAATCTTTGTCAATACCTTTTTAATCATACCTTCGTTCTATTTTAATTGTTGTCTTAACAGCCTTGCTGCAAAGATAGCGATTTTATGCGTAATGTTGTCCGCTTTGAGCCCACACATTTGCTAATAGCGAAAGTTTGCCGTAAATTTGCACTCTGAATAAGCGTTTTTAACCAAAACTTTTTACGTTTCAATACACAAGGGAGAAAATGAATCAATCACTCACATTCGCCGGCTCGGCGTTGCTTGCAGGCATCTGCATCGGCATTGCCGGTTTCGGCTATCTTGCCATTGGTGGCGTGGTAGGCGCCGTCACTTTTGCTTTCGGCTTGCTTGCCGTGGTGCACTATCGGCTGAAGCTCTACACCGGCACAGCAGGATTTTTCATCAAAGGCGAATTTGCCAAACTGTGTGCCATATTGGGGCTTAACATCGTCGGGTGTTTGCTTGTGGCAATGATGGCGCGTGTGTCGCCTATGCCGCTGCAGGAAACCGCCCAGCGCATCCTCGAGGGCCGCTTGGCTGCAGGATGGTGGCAATGCGGAGTGCTTGCCATTGGCTGCGGATTCATCATGACCACGGCAGTGAAATGGGGTCGCGAAGCCAAGTTTCTGCCGCTGCTGTTCGGGGTGCCGTTGTTCATCGTGTGCGGCTTTCCACACTGCATAGCCGACGCGTTTTATTATCTGGTTGTACCTGCCGATTTCCTTGCCGACAACGCCGCACAGGTGTTGCTGCTCTACGCAAGCATTGTTGTGGGTAATTTTGTGGGATGCAACTTCTACCGATGGATTCTCGGCAGCAACGAAGCCGTGTGACCCAGCCCCGCTCAAGATAAAAATTAAAACCGAAAAGATTTTCAGGAAGCCGACTGCGTCACGCTCACCGTGGCTGTTGCGCCGTCGGCATCGATGGTTATTGTGGCTTGGCGCTCTACGCCCGAGGCGTTTCGCTCGGCGCTCACCGTAACGGCTGTTGTGCCAGCCTTGCCCGATGCGGGGCTGAGAGTGCACCATTCGGCATCGCTGGCGGCACTCCAACCTACGTTGCTTTTCAACACCACCACCTGCGCACCCTTTGCGCCACCAAAGGCTAAAGCCGTGGCAGACAGCAGCAATTCAGGCTTTGCCTTCTGCAATATCTTCGCTGAAGCCGTGCGACTGCCAGCAGCCACATTAATGGCTGTTTGTCGCTCGGTTGCCGTACCGTTAGCCGCCACATTCACAACGAATTTCGACGTTCCGCTCTTGCCCGAAGCCGGTTGCAACGAGCACCACTCATCGGCACACGTCGCTGTCCAGTCGACAGTCGATTTCACCGTCACATCAACGCTGCCGCCTCGCCAATCCACCGACTCATTGCCCTCGGCGCTCACCTCGAGCGTGGCAATCTCGGGACGTTGCTCACTCTCAGGCTCATCGCCACGCCACGGCGAATCGCTGCCGCACGCCGCCAAGGCAACGAGCGCAGCCGCGATAGCTAAAGCATTGAGTTTCATTATTATAGACGATTAATCGGTGAGCACAAACAGCGGCGAGCAATCGTAGCGCGGCAAAGCATATAGCTGCATGGCGCAATCGCGCATCTCAAGGGTGTTAGAGCAGTCGCCCACCGTCACGCCGCGCTTCTCGAGCGCGCCACGCATTGTGGCAAGGGCTTTCTCGGGCGTATTGTTGTCGTTGCTCAAGTGGCACAGGAACAAGTATTTCAGCTTCTCGCTATAGTTCTCAGCCACAAATTGCGCAGCCACCTTGTTGTCGAGGTGTCCGGTTTCCTTGCGTATGCGTTGCTTCAGGTATTCGGGATACGAGCCTTCGTCGAGCATACGGCTGTCGTAGTTGCTTTCGAGCATCAGGTAGTTGGCTTCCTTGGCATAGAAGGCAGTGCGGGCGTTGATGATGCCCATATCCGGAGCCACCACAAACTTCTGACCGTCGTTTTCAATCATAAAACCCATATTGTCCGAACCGTCGTGCGAGGTGTCGAAAGCAGTGATGGTGAAATCGGCAATCTTGAACGGAATTTCCTTGAACACGTTTTCCTGATACTCCTTTATTCGGCGCGACACGCTATGGCGGCGCAGAAGGCCGTTCATCAGTCGCGGAGTGCAATATAGGCGAATGTGTTTGTAGCGGCGAACAATGTTGTAGGCATAGCGCACATGGTCGCCATGGTCGTGAGTGAGCACCACGCCCTTCACCATATCGTCGGTGATGCCATTTTTGCGCAACGCCTCAAACACAAACTTGGTGTCGACACCGGCATCGATGAGCACACCGCCGTCGTCGTTGCCGAAATACGCGCAGTTGCCGCTGCTGCCGCTGCCAAAACTCATGAAGCGCAGTTTGCGGCGACGCACCGCCGGAGCCTCGTCGGCACACGGCACCTCAGCCGGTTGCTCTGCCTTCTTTTCGGGCAGAATCACCTCGATATCGGGCATCGCATCCACTGCTTCTTGCACCTCGGTTTGCATCTCGTCGTCCTCGAAAAACAACGCTGCCTGCCTACTGTCATTCTTGTTTGTACGCCTCTGTCTTGCCATTTCTCCTAAATACTCCCTTCTTTTTCATTTATATAGCAAGAAAATCGTAGGCACCTTGTCGAAATCATATTTCGTGTGCGCCCACTCTCTCACCGTTTTTGTCACAATCTTTTCGCCCGCGCCAGTGATGTCGGTGGCAACGCAAAGCGCCAGATTGCCCGGCAGCTGCTTGCACATTTCCGCCATCAGCTTGTTGTTGCGATAAGGCGTTTCGATGAATATCTGCGTCTGGTTGTCGTTGCGAATCAACCGCTCCATCTCCTTGAACTTGCGCGCACGCTCGCCCTGGTCGATTGGCAGATAGCCCAGAAAAGCAAAACTCTGCCCGTTGAACCCGCTGCCCATCAGCCCCATAAGTATGCTCGACGGCCCCACCAACGGACGCACCTTCAGCCCTTTGCGCTGCGCAATGGCAACCACGTCGGCGCCCGGGTCGGCAATCGCCGGACAACCGGCTTCGCTAATCACGCCCATCGCCTCACCCCGCTCCAGCGGCTGCAAATAATCGGCAATGGCGTTTGGGTCGGTGTGCCGGTTCAACTCGTAGAACGTGAGTTCGTCGATGTTGATGCTGCGGTCGCACTTCTTCAGAAAGCGCCGCGCACTGCGCACATTCTCCACCACAAAATGCTTTATCTCTCCCACAAGCGCCAAATTGCTTGCCGGCAACACATTCTCCACCGCGCCATCGCTCAGCGGAACAGGAATCAGATAAAGTGCACTTTCAATCATATGTCGGAAATAAAACAGTTGAAAAATCGTTGCGCAGTGAACCATTCACCTACATCCTACAAAATTACAACTTTTCGCCGACATACGAAACACCTATTTTTCAACAACCCCGCTTATCGCCCCGTGCCAACGTATTGCGCCAACACCAACACATATACACCTATACAAAATTATTCTCACTAAGAATTAGAGTCTAGTTCTATAATAATTCGGCAAAAATGGCTAAATTTGTATTTGAGATGACAAAAGAAGAACTTGTAGCACGACTACGAGACATAGAATGGGACGATTTTGAGGTAAAGTCTGCAAAATCAGAATTGCCAAAGAATATTTGGGAAACAGTAAGTGCTTTCTCAAACACCTCTGGCGGATGGATTGTACTTGCAGTGAAACAATCAGGAAAGACTTTTGAAATTCAAGGAGTTGAAAACGCTGAGAAACTTGAACAAGATTTTTTAGGAACGCTTCGGTCTGGCAAGTTTAATCAGACCATTTTTGCTCGCCCCGAAAAATACAACATTGGCGATTGTAATCTGCTCGCTTTTTACATACCTGAGGTTGATATGAAGCCTTTGTATTTTGGCAATCCCACTAATACATTCATACGAATGGGCAGTGGCGACCAAAGGGCTACAGAAGGCGAGATACGCGCAATGTTCCGCAATCAGTCATTTGGCAAGAAAACAGAGGAGACCATTCCGAATTCAGGACTTTCTATGCTTAACCTTGACTCATTGCACAACTATCGTTTCTTCTTGGCGAGACAAGTAATCTTCCAGATTTACGCGATGTGGATGACGCTGATTTCTGTGAGAGTGTCAATATCACCAATAATGGCATGCTTACTTACGCCGGGCTGCTGATGTTTGGCAAATCGCCATACGTTTTGCGCTATGTGCCTACATTCTGCGTTGATTACATAGAAATTCCAGGACCGACAATCCAACAAGCTGAAGTCAGATATACTTATCGCATACCAGAGCAGCAGAATATATGGGATGCCGTACAGATTATTCTTCGCCGTTTTCGCACCCTCGTTGATGCTCCGATACGCATCAGAGACAACGGTTTCGCCAAAACAGATGAAAGCCAGTATTTGGTACTCCGCGAGGCATTGGCAAATATGGTGATGCACTGCGACTATTTCGATTCTTTACGATCCTGTATTCGCGTTTATACCGACCATATCGAATTTATGAATGGCGGCGCCTTTCCTCTACCTGTTAATGAGATTCTCAGCAAAGTATACTCCAAGCTCCGTAATCCAACCATTGCTAAACTTTTCCGCTACGTAGGAATTGCCGAAAATGCCGGTTATGGCATGATGAAGCTAACAAGCTGGGAAGTTCTAACCGGTACGCGTCCTATAATCGAAAGCGACCGCACTATTGCTACCGTCACACTCCCTCTCAAATCTGCAATTCAACGACTTAATCTGTCTGATGTCCCTGTAAATGTCCCTGTAAATGTCCCTGTAAATGTCCCTGTAAAACTAACAAATACCCAGCAAAAGGTGTTAGAGCTTATCAAAAGCAATCCCACAATCACCCATCTTGAAATTTCTAATCAGTTATCAATAACTGACAAAACTGCAAAACGAGCAACACAAGCACTTCGCCAAATTGGGTTACTTAAGCGAGAGGGCAGTGACAAAACCGGCATATGGATAATAATTCAATAGTCTCAGGTGACATCTGCACGAAAACGCGTCTCAACCCTCGACCGTTAAACTCTTATCGCCCCTCTTTTACTCGCCGATAGATTTTGCGCAAACAACTTTTCCATCTTATCCATTTAATCTGATTCTTTTCCAAGATGAGAAGTGTTTCGTTCATATAGATTCTTTTATTAACGCCAATCACTAACGACTTATATTCAAAATCTGTCTTAGGTGTTATTGAATTACTGTATGGTGTATTAAACTCAACACTGTAACCATAACTCTTGAAAATGGCAGCCACATCGTCGATAAGTTTTTTATCGAACGACCAATCGTCATTAAAGCCGATGCAAATATCGGTATTGCCAAAGTCGCTTGAAAACGAATGGTAGTTAATAAGCACACTATTCTCGTTAAGGTGGCTTTTCAATTCTTCATGATGAGCATGCCACGCATCAAGCAGAAACGCCTTGGCTTTATCATCGAGCACGCCACGCTCAAAACCGCCAAACTGCGTGCAGATTATGCCCTGCCCATTCTCCTCCAATGCATCATTCTCCAATTGCTCCGCATCGCACACGAATTTCGAGTACGGGAAAACAACCTTAGTCACATTCTCCTCGCCACGAACAGTAAACAGCATATCAGTCCACCAATCAGTATGTTTCCTGACATATTCGTTGATAAAATAGGGGTTGTCGGGCCATTTGCCGATATTGTCATCGAAAATTCCATTTATCGACGAATGTGGCACATTCAATACTATATTTTTCCCAGTCATCATAATATATTGTGTTTTGAGTTAATTCGATTATTATTGTCGCTTATGCTGTGTGCAAAATTAGCAAACATTTATTTCACGTCAAAGTGAATTATATGTATAAAACATGCCCGAAATCCGAAAAAATATGATTACAAATCCACTTGAACCCCGATAATACCCTTACACCCGAATCCGCTATACGCCCCTACATTTCACCTCCACCACAAAACAAATTATATACATTTTCGGTAAATTATATTGCATAATTATTTAATAACAGACAAAATATCACTTTTTCGCAAAAATTTTTGCATTTTTATAGTATATATCAAAATAAATACTTAGTTTTGCAGTGCAATATCAATTTAAGCAGCCCTAATTACTCCCAATTAGCCTTGCAAAATGCGATAAATTGCAAAAATAATATTGATATTTATTCATTTTTACACTTAATTAATGCATACGATTTATGGAGACAAAAATTCCTTATAAAATCTACTTAGCCGAAAACGAAATTCCTACGCAATGGTACAACGTGCGCGCCGACATGACCAACAAACCGGCTCCGCTCATCAACCCGGCTACCGGCAAACCGCTCACTCAAGACGATTTGGCGCCTATCTTCTGCACCGAACTCAATAAGCAAGAACTCGATAACGACACCAAGTGGTTCGACATACCTGAAGAAATAGTAAACTTCTACAAGATGTATCGTCCATCGCCGCTCGTGAGGGCTTACTTCCTTGAAAAGGCGTTAGGCACTCCTGCCAAAATCTATTATAAGTTCGAGGGCAACAACACCTCGGGCAGCCACAAGCTCAACTCAGCCATCGCGCAAGCCTACTATGCCAAAAAGCAGGGACTGAAGGGCGTCACCACCGAAACCGGCGCCGGGCAATGGGGCACCGCGCTGAGCATGGCTTGCTCATATTTCGGACTTGACTGCCAGGTGTTTATGGTGAAGTGCTCCTACGAGCAAAAGCCGTTCCGCCGCGAGGTGATGCGCACCTACGGCGCCAACGTAACCCCTTCGCCCAGCAACACCACCAATATTGGCCGTAAGATTCTTGCCGAATACCCCGACACCACTGGCAGCCTCGGTTGCGCCATCTCCGAAGCCGTTGAGGCAGCAGTGTCGCAAGAAGGCTATCGCTATGTGCTCGGCTCGGTGCTCAACCAAGTGCTTCTGCACCAAACAGTGATTGGACTCGAAACGAAAACCGCACTCGACAAATACGGCATCAAGCCCGATATCATCATCGGTTGCGCCGGCGGCGGCTCGAACCTCGGCGGACTCGTCAGCCCATTCGTTGGCGAAAAACTGCGTGGCGAAGCCGATTATCTAATCATCGCCGTTGAACCGGCTTCGTGCCCGAGCTTCACCCGCGGCAAGTTTGCCTACGACTTCTGCGACACCGGCATGATTTGCCCGCTCGCCAAGATGTACACTCTGGGCAGCCAGTTCATCCCGTCAGCCAACCACGCCGGCGGCTTGCGATTCCACGGCATGAGCACCATCCTCTCGCAACTCTACCACGACGGCCTCATCGAGGCTCGCGCCGTTGAGCAGACATCGGTGTTTGCCGCTGCCGAACAGTTTGCCCGCGTCGAAGGCATCTTGCCTGCCCCCGAAAGCAGCCACGCCATTCGCGTTGCCATCGACGAAGCCCTCCGATGCAAAGAAACCGGCGAAGAAAAGACCATCGTGTTCGGACTCACCGGCACCGGATACTTCGACCTCGTGGCTTACGAGCAATTCAACAACAAAACCATGTCGGACGTCATCCCCACCGACGAGCAGATTGCCGAAAGCCTCGCCAAGTTGCCAAAGGTGCCCGGCTTAGAATAAGCATAGGCGTTTAGTTTTAAGGTATACATAGTTTGAAGACTCAACAAAGAGGTGCATCACGGATGGTGGTGCACCTCTTGCTTTATCCGCTCACCACCATTCCACCCTCGCACCCTTCCACTCACATCCCATAGCACTTACAACCCAAGTACACCTGCCATTCACAAATAATTTAGTATATTTGTAGGCGGATTAATCATTAAGGAGGAGTAAAACCAAATGGAACATAACAGGAATCGGCGAATCTACCGCGTCACGCTGCTTGGCAGCGTGGTGAACATGCTGCTGCTCATAATAAAATTTGCAGCCGGCATACTCGGGCACTCGGCGGCGATGATTGCCGATGCTGTGCACTCGCTGAGCGACTTTGTCACCGACGTTATCGTGCTGGTGTTTGTGCGCCTGAGCAACAAGCCTGCCGACGACGACCATGCCTACGGACACGGCAAATACGAAACCATAGCCACCTCAATCATCGGCATCGCGCTGCTTGCCGTGGCTTGCATGCTTGGTTGGGAGGGTTTAACCAAAATCTACGCATTCTGTTGCGGCGAACAGCTGCAGTCGCCGGGACACATTGCCCTCATCGCTGCCATCGTGAGCATATTGTCGAAGGAATGGGTATATCGCATCACTCGCAAGGTGGCTTACGAGGTTGAATCGTCGGCACTCGAAGCCAACGCATGGCATCACCGCAGCGACGCGCTCTCGTCGATTGGCACTGCCATAGGCATCGGCGGCGCTGTGCTGCTGGGCAACAAATGGGCGGTGCTCGACCCTATCGCTGCCGTGGCAGTGAGCGTGTTCATCATCAAGACGGCATATATGCTCATTCGCAAATCGTCGGGCGAACTGCTTGAAGAACGCCTGCCGAGTGATACTGAAAACCACATTCGCGACATCGTTTACCGCACCCGCGAGGTGAAGGACATCCACCACCTTTACACTCGCCGCATTGGCAGCACCATCGCCATTGAGATGCACCTGCGCTTGCCTGGCGATATGCCGCTTGCCGAGGCGCACCGCCGCGCCAGCGAAGTAGAGCGCAACCTGCGCAGCGAGTTCGGCGCCGGCACCCACATCATGCTGCACCTCGAACCTATAAAGAATGCCCCAACACAATAAAACATGCCCAACTATGAATAGCCCCAAAAAATCTTCCGAAACCTACAAGCTGAGCACTTACGGCTTTTGCCTGAACATCTCAATCATCTTCCTCATCTCGCTGGCCATCAGCATCGTGCCGCTGCTGTTCAGCAAAGAGTCGGCGGTATTCTACAGCAGTCAGCCTTTCTACATTGCAGTGCTGCTGTTGTTTGTAGGGGTGATGTACTACAAATGGTATGGCGTGCTGCTGGCAGCGTTCACCTTTGCCATTTGCGGGTTTTTCTACCGAAGCGACCCCTACATGGCATTCCTTAACAGCGCAATAAACATTGTGCAAATAATACTTCTGCTTTTATCCTACCTCGGGCTGAAGAAGATTAAGGCTGAGAACCTAAACATGTACTCCCAAGGCAAATTCTTTCTTTCGGTTTACAACTTCATCCTCATCTTGGCGTTCATTGCCTACATCATCTACTGCACATCGCAAAAAACCGACATCATTAACATCTTGGCATTGTTCTCGGCATTCATTTTCATCATCACCCTGCTGAAAGCCACCGTTGCCAAAGACATCCGCCTGATATATTTCACATTTATGATAGCGTTGCTGCCGTCGGTGGTTGTCAGCTTCATTTCGGCATTCGTCAACGAGGTGGCAGCCGATGCCCGTTTCAGCTACATTGTGGTGTGGAGCCTGTCGAACTACATTCTGCTGCAAACTGCCGGATACCTTCTCTACCAAATATTCTTCACACGCGAAATAAAGATGCTCGACAACGCCAAGATTGTGCAAGTAGATGCAAGCAGCATAGCGCTATATCTGTCAATTCTCACCTGGAACATGCTCATACTGTGGATGATGAACAGCGACATCATACGCGTGAACTCCTACATCTATTTCTTCCCGTGGACGCTCGGCAACGTATTCCTAATCATGAATCTGTATTTCAGCAGTTTCTACGATGCCGAAGCCGAAACCGACAAGTTTGCGTGGTACGAAAAACGGGTTGTCGTGGTAGAGAAAAACACCACAACAATCATCACTCTCATCTCATTCATGCTGCCGCTGTCGTTCAGCCTCATCAAAGTGATTCCGTCATATCTGCCCATCTTCTTCATCGCCAACATATTCTGCACCTGCCTGTCAATCGGGTTGATATGGACACCGCGCAGCAACGTAAAGTTCATCGGGCTGCTCAAAACGCTCAAAACCATCTTCTACACCTATTCAATCACGCTGCTAATGCTGTGCGTAATCATGGTGATGAGCCTGATATAAAAAAAACTGCGCCTGCACTTCCTCGTTGCCACGAAGAGTGCAGGTGCCATCTATTATCTCCAAAACCAATCACTTAAGCACAAAGCTCAGCGGCACATAAGCACGTATTGTGGTGCTAATTTTGCCTTTATTCACCTTCAACGCGTCGCCCACAGGCTCGCCTCGCAGGTCGACAGGCTGAGCGGTGGTGGCATTCAGTCCTTTCGGCAAGGTGATTTCAAGTCTGCCCGACTCGCCTTCCTGCTCCCACAGGCGCAGCAGAGTGCCGGTGGTGCCGTTGTAGTCGGCGCCAAACGCAGTCACTATCACGCCCTTTCGCGACAGCGACACGCCAGCCTGCTTGCTGCCAAGCAAGCCCTTGCCTGCTTTCACTGCCTTGGCAATGAGCGGATTGCGCGCCTCGATGGCTGGCTCAATGAACTTACTCTTATCGACGTTCACAGCCCACAACCTCACGCGTGAAGTCCACGAACCAGTGTACCAATAGCGGAAGTTGGTGTTCCACTGGTTATTGTAAATGTTGAGGTAAACCACCGGCTGTTGCGGAACATAGTCCTTCGAAAACTTCCAGCAACCCGGTTCGCCAAGGCTGACGAGAGAATGGTCGATTGGGCAAACGGCAAATCCGCAACCGTCGGCGCCGGTTACAGCCACGCCATAATCGGCGGAATAGAGGTGGCGGTTGGCACCGTCTTGAATGTCGGTTGCCGGATTCATCACGCCCAGCTGCCTATACACCTCAAACTTGGGATTGCTGATATTGAACGGCAGGCACAGCCAATCAGCCTCGGGCCAATTATCTTTGGCTTTGTCGATTATGGTGATTGCCACGTCGATGTATGGCTGGCCCTTGTAGAGCGTCACCACAAGCTTCGACGCCGGCAAATGGCGGGCAGTGTCAGCAGCAAAAAGCATCTCAGCCGTTTGCTGCGCAGCTGTAGCCTTCACACTCAACGCCGCATTGCACTGCGCAGCCGCACGATATGGCACTTGTTTTTCGGAAATCATGCCCGGTTTGTGCATGCCCGGATGAGGCCAGTCGCCGGCACGGCGTTGCTGATAGTCCATGGTGTATTTCAGCGTCTGCTCGAAAGTGAAACGCTCGTTGAGATATTGTCCAAAGCCGATTTTCGAATCATTGTCAATCCATTCGCGCCCCGTCGATTTGTCGATTAACGACGCCACGCTTCCTTTCTCGGCATCGAATGTTATGCGAAAGTATTCATTTTCGATTATATTACCCGAACCGGCTGTTTCGACGGCATCGGCAGCCGACGGCAGGTCAATCAACCGATAGCCGCAGGCAGGAACGTCGGCAGCAAAAACAGCAGCTTTGCCATAGTTCACCCAACCGCTGCGCTTATAAGGCAGCGGGTTGTACACCATCAGCGACGGGCGGTTGCACTTCACATTTGCCGCCAGCGTATCGAGGTTGGCAGCCAACAGCGCATTGGTGGCTGCAGCAGCCTGGCGGATGTAGTTCGACTTATCTTCCCACGAAGCCTCAAGCGAAGCAAACTTATTGGCTGGCAGTTGCTTGAACGCATCGCCATAGGTGTTCACCGACGCTGCTCCACCCCAAGTGTGCTCGTCGTAGAGCAAAATGTTTTCATACACCTTCGCCACCGTTTGGCTGACGTCGGGCATCTCAATTCCCCAACAAGCCAACTGACGGTTAAGCAGTTCGGCGGTGGCAATGAGCGGACGCGTTGTGCGCGACTGGCTGATGCCGCGAGGGTCGCACATGGCGCCATGCATCCACGTGTCGGGCATCTCAGCTTTCACCACCGGAATGTCGGGATTGCTGCGCATCAAAGCGTCATAGAAGTCGTCCATTGTGCCCATGTGCACTTTCACGCCCGGCATACGCTTCTTGGCATCGGCAAACAGGGCTTTTATCGTTTCAGCCGGCGTAGGTCCGGTGTTGTCGCCTGTGACCAGTATAGCTGGCCATACCTTGTATTTCCAATCCTTGGCAGGCAACAACTTGTCGCCCATCATTGGGTCATCGGCACTCACCCACGACGGCGTTAACACAGCCGTGGTGCCGTAGCTTGCCGAGTAGAACGTGAGCACGCGTGAGCCGTCGGGCCCCTCCCACCAAAACAGCCCCGGAGTGGTGACAAATCCGCTTGGCCAGTTGCAACCGATGTGCAAGAATTTCACGCCGGCATTGGCAAGCACCGTTGCCATGGCGCCGCAATGCGAGGGCTCGTCGGTCATCTTGCACGAACGCGACAACGCAAAGCCGTAGCGGCGGTTAAGTTCAGCCGAGAACGACAATCCGCGAGCCATATCCTCCAACCCACTCGTTTCAGAGATGAGCGTGAACGGCAAAGCATGGCAAATCAGCTGACCCGAGCGGAAGCGTCGGTCGAGGCGCTGACGGCGCTGTTCCGACTGCCCGTCCCAGTCCTCCATCACCTTCGAAAGCACCCATCCGGGTATGGTCCACGCATATTGCTGTTCGCGTGGCAGCTTGTCCGACTCGTCCATAGCATCGAGTGCACGGTCAATCATGTCGGTTTGATAGTGATGCACTATTTCACTCACGCGGTGAGTGTAGCCTATGTCGAAATGGGTCTTGGTGATGACAATGATTTCCTCGACAGGCGACTGCGCCGAGGGCTGCGCCCATGCGCCTTGCACAAGCACCAAAGCCACTAACAAAACAAATAATGTGATAATCTTTTTCATATGTGACGATTATTATGAGTATTTTAGCATTACAAAGATAGCATAAAGCATGCTATCGGCAACTTGCATTATTTCACTATTATGTTATACTATTCACCACACGCACTTTAGAGTTAGCGCACACGCGGCACACTTTCGTGACGCAAAAACGGCTGCCGCAATCGCGACAGCCGTTGGCATTACCATTTATTTGCTGGTAAGAAATGTCTGAAATTTTCTGTTACTGAGAAAAGGTTGATGATTAGTCGATTTCTTCGTCAGCTTCGTAACCGCCCATTTCACGCAAAGCGTTCTTCAACATAACATATTGTTGGAAGAGGTGGTTAACAGGCACTTCGTCTTGAGTGTAGTCGTGCATTGGGCTCTTGAGGAAGAAGCTCAAGAAGCGTTGTGTGCCATAGCGGCCGGCGCGAGCAGCCAAGTCGCTGAGCAATACAAGGTCAAGGCAAAGTGGAGCTGCAAGGATAGAGTCGCGGCAGAGGAAGTTAATCTTAATTTGCATTGGATAGCCCATCCAACCAAAGATGTCGATGTTGTCCCAACCTTCCTTGTTGTCGTTGCGCGGTGGATAGTAGTTGATGCGCACTTTGTGGTAGTATTGAGTGTCTTCGTCGTTGCCGTGGCCGTAGAGGTCTGGTTGATTTTCAGGAACCAAGATTGATTCGAGAGTCGACAACTTGCTCACTTCCTTAGTGCGGAAGTTAGCTGGTTCGTCGAGCACGAGACCGTCGCGGTTGCCGAGGATGTTGGTTGAGAACCATCCGTTAAGACCCA
>JBJECZ010000125.1:0-5837 GCA_051871555.1 Muribaculaceae bacterium
CAGGTGTCGGGTATTGGCGAAAAGTGCCAGTTGTTGTTGGTGAAGTCGATGCCATAGTTCAGCTTGGCTGTTTCATACCAGTCGTTTATTCCGGGATGAGCTGAGAAACAGTCGTTTCCGGTGGCTTTTGCAGGAAATTCGATGTAGCGGTCGTCGCCTTCGCCAAGGTTGATGCTCGGAGCGAAAGGTTCGTTGAAATAGTAGAAATTGTTGTTTGGCGCAAAGGTTAGCGCGGTGTTGTCGTTGGCGCCGAAATCGGCTTCGCCAGAGGGTTTTGCGTCGGATTCGTAGTGGCGAGCCACGTGATTAGGCACAAAGTCGAGCACTACTTTCATGCCGGCTTTATGGGTGCGTTCAACCAGTTGCTTGAATTCGTCGAGGCGGTGTTCAACGTCGTCGGCAATGTCGGGGTCTACGTCGTAGTAGTCCTTGATGGCGTAGGGCGAGCCTGCCAATCCTTTTACCACATGCGGGTTGTCGGGCGTAATGCCGGGATAAACGGTGGCATGTGCGTGCTCAATGAGTCCGGTATACCAAATGTGGGTGATGCCAAGTTTTTTGAGTGAGCGAAGCAGCTTATCGTCGATTTTGTTCATTTTTCCCACGCCGTTTTCGGTTATGTTGCCGTTTGGCGTGCATTGTTCGCAGGTGTTGGTGTAGAGACGAGGAAAAATCTGGTACAAAATGGGTTTAGATGCTTCCATCAAAATTTAAGAAAGATTATTATTCGGGTTAAGTTCAATTCTCTCCATTGCAAATATGCATCCACTAATAGCCTTGTCGTAGCTTTCTGATTATAAATGGCATGCTTGCGTTATTTTATTTCTTCGACTCTACGAAATGCAGCGGTGCAGCATGTTGTGCAATTCGTATGCAAAGTTACAAAATTTTTGTGCAATTTTTCGCATCGTAATGAAAAAATGGCAGACTCTCGCGGTTGAATGCGCCAGTCTGCCATAAATGGTTTGTTATGATGCTTTTTGGAGTCCTAGTTCCAAAAAGTGTTTCGGTTCGATTAGCCTAAGAAACCGAGGAGCACGCCGGCAGCAACTGCCGAACCAATCACACCTGCCACGTTAGGACCCATAGCATGCATCAACAGATAGTTTGAAGGGTCGTACTTCAAACCCATGTTGTTTGAAATGCGTGCTGCCATAGGCACAGCCGAAACGCCGGCGTTGCCGATGAGCGGGTTGATTTTTTTGCCCTTAGGCAAGAACAGGTTGAAGAGCTTCACAAACAGCACACCCGAAGCCGATGCGATGATGAATGCCATAGCACCAAGTGCAAAAATCTTGATAGTGTCGAGTGTGAGGAATTCCGAAGCTTGAGTGGAAGCACCAACGGTGAGACCAAGAAGGATGGTGACGATGTCGGTGAGGGCATTGCTTGCGGTCTTTGCAAGGCGAGTGGTTACACCGCTTTCGCGCAGCAGGTTGCCGAAGAACAGCATACCCAACAAAGGAATTGCCGAAGGCACGAAGAAGCAGGTGAGAATCAAGCCAAAGATAGGGAAGATAATCTTCTCGGTTTGGCTGACGGTGCGTGCAGGCTTCATGCGAATGAGGCGTTCCTTTTTGGTGGTGAGCAGGCGCATGATAGGCGGCTGAATGAGCGGCACGAGTGCCATGTAGGAGTAAGCCGAAACGGCAATAGCGCCCATCATGTTAGGAGCGAGCTTCGACGAAAGGAAGATGGCAGTAGGTCCGTCGGCACCGCCGATAATGGCGATGGCACCAGCTTGGTCGGGTGCAAAGCCGAGGGCGAGAGCCACCATATAAGCACCGAAGATGCCAAATTGTGCGGCAGCACCAATGAGCATCATCTTTGGGTTGGCAAGCAGCGCCGAGAAGTCGGTCATGGCGCCGATGCCGAGGAAGATGAGCGGTGGATACCATCCGGCGCTAACACCGCCGTAGAGGATGTTTAGCACCGAGCCTTCTTCGTAGATGCCTATTTCGTTTCCGAGTTGGAAAGGAATGTTACCAACCAGAATACCAAACCCGATTGGTACAAGCAGCATAGGTTCGAATTCGTGCTTTATCGCAAGATAAATGAAGAACAAACCCACAAGCAGCATAATCAGGTGTGGTCCTGTTACATTGTAAAATCCGGTGAATTCCCAGAATTGCTGGAAGTTCTTGCCGAAAAACGATATTAATTCATTCATTGTATTATTCAATTACTAAGATGTCAGCACCTTCGAGAACAGAATCGCCCTTGTTAACACAGATGGCTTTCACCACGCCAGCCTTGCCGGCATTGATGTTGTTCTCCATTTTCATTGCTTCGAGCACAGCAACCACAGTGGATGGCTCAACGGTGTCGCCAACATTAACTTTTATGTCGACAATAACGCCAGGCAGTGGCGACTTGACAGCGCCAGGACCGCCTGCACTCTTGGCAGGAGCAGCCTTAGGAGCTGCAACCGGAGCGCTTGCCACTGGCTTGACAGCAGCAACTACAGGAGCTGGGGTTTCGGTTTTTTCAAGTTCTACTGAATACGACACACCGTTCACTTCCACTTCAACGTTGTTGTTGTCGATGTCGCCGATGGCAACGGTGTATTCAGTGCCATTGATTTTATATTTATATTCTTTCATATATTTATATGTGAAAAATTTTTTTAGTGGGATTTAGTTTATTGTGGTTTAGCGGCGAGCCGACAATTCGGTGAGTGTGGCAATCTTCGAGTTCCAGTCGGAGTGACGGCGCTTGAAGGTGAGCACGTTGCTCTCCTCGTCGTGTGCGTTGAGGTGCTCGTAGAGGGCCATTGCAATTGCTGCCACCACTTCGCCTTCGGCATCGCCGGCAGTTTCGGCTTGAACCTCTTCTTGCTGATTTTGCTTTTTGCCTTTCTTCTTTTTGTCGGACATGCGCTTGCTGATTGTGCCAAATATAAAGAAGCAGATGCTCAGCACAATGAGTGCGCTAAACACGATAGCCATCGCCATAATGGTGAGGATGACACCGTGCGAGTCGTTCTTTTCGAATTGCTCAATTTTGTCGTTTTTGCCAATAACGTAGTTGTTTTCGCCAGGGGTGATTTCGCTCCCTGTAACACCGTTTCGCACGCTCCATTCGCTGGCATCGAAAGCGTTGCCGGTGAGCTTGCAGAAATCTTCAATTTTGGTGTTGCGGGCAAATGAACATCCAGCGGGCAAATTGGCAGGAACGACAACTTCGTCGAGCTTTGTGATGCAGTCGGCATCGTAAACGGCGATGTAGTTTTCCTGTCCGGGGATGAGCTTAATGCTTGTGTGGAATGTGCCTTTTTGTGGTTGTTCGTCGGCAAAGAACACTGCGGCTTGCAAGTGCTTAACCTTAGTGCGTTCGTCGCCACGCGGAACAAGGTACATTTGGTTGCGGTCGGGCAACTGACCATCTTCCACCTTTTGAGTGGTGAGGTAGATGCTTGAGATGTTCATTGTGCGACGTGTGCTGTTGTACAATTCAATCCAAGCACTGCGGTTGCCGTATTCGTCAACGAGGTTGTCGCTGTTTTGCACCATCACCTCGTTAATGCGCAAGCCCTTGTGGCTTTGCGCATTAACGCCGATGGAACAAACAACGGCAAGTAGAAATAGAATTATTCCCTTCTTGTTCATTGTTTATTATAAAGAGTCAATTAAGTTTACAAAGGAATGTTGCCGTGCTTTCTTGCAGGGTTTACAACCTTCTTGTTTTCGAGTTGCTGGAGGGCTCTTATGACGCGGAAGCGAGTGTTGCGAGGCTCGATAACGTCGTCGATGTAGCCGTACTTAGCAGCATTGTATGGGTTGCAGAAAAGCTTGTTGTATTCGTCAAGTTTTTCTTGATAGAACTTCTTGAAGTCGTCCATGATTTGTTTAGCCTTAGCTTCGTCGCCGGCTTCCTTAGCCTCTTGAGCAGCCACTTTGGCAGTTTTTGCTTCCTTGGCGTAGAGCACTTCGGCAGCGCCCGATGCACCCATAACGGCAATTTCAGCTGTTGGCCAAGCGTAGTTCATGTCGCCGCGCAATTGCTTGCAGCTCATCACGATGTGGCTGCCGCCGTAGCTCTTGCGCAGGGTAACAGTAACCTTAGGCACAGTGGCTTCGCCGTAGGCGTAGAGCAACTTGGCACCGTGCAGAATCACGGCGTTGTATTCTTGACCTGTGCCAGGGAGGAATCCTGGAACGTCAACCAAAGTAACCAATGGAATGTTGAATGCGTCGCAGAAGCGAACAAAACGAGCACCCTTGCGCGAAGCGTTGCAGTCGAGCACGCCGGCAAGATATTTAGGCTGGTTGGCAACGATGCCCACCGATTGACCGTTGAAGCGAGCGAAACCTACGATGATGTTCTTTGCGTAGTTAGCCGACACTTCAAGGAATTCGCCGTTGTCGACGATTGCAGTGATTACGTCGTACATGTTGTATGGCATGTTGGCGCTTTCCGGGATGATTTCGTTGAGGCTGTCTTCAAGACGGTTGATTGGGTCGTTGCATTCAACGCGAGGAGCATTCTCAAGGTTGTTTTGAGGAATGTAGCTGAAGAGCTTGCGGATAATGTTGATGGCATCTTCGTCGCTTTCGGCAGCGAAGTGAGTAACACCCGACTTGGTAGCATGGATTTCGGCGCCACCGAGAGCTTCTTGTGTAACGTCTTCACCAGTAACGGTCTTAACCACCTTCGGACCGGTGAGGAACATATAAGAAGTGCCCTTTGCCATGATGGTGAAGTCGGTGAGTGCAGGCGAATAAACAGCACCGCCGGCGCAAGGACCAAGGATGGCAGAGATTTGTGGGATTACACCCGAAGCATTGATGTTGCGTTGGAAGATTTCGGCATAGCCGGCAAGAGCGTTGATGCCTTCTTGAATGCGAGCGCCGCCCGAGTCGTTAAGACCGATAACCGGAGCGCCGTTCTTCATTGCCATGTCCATCACCTTGCATATCTTGAGTGCGAGAGTTTCGGAGAGTGAACCAGCCGAAACGGTGAAGTCTTGAGCGAAAACATACACGAGGCGGCCTTCGATTGTGCCGTAACCGGTTACAACACCGTCGCCAAGGTAGTGCTTCTTGTCCATGCCGAAGTTGGTGCAGCGGTGGGTTACAAACATGTCGAGTTCTTCGAAGCTGCCTTCGTCGAGCAACATTTTAATTCTTTCGCGGGCAGTGTATTTGCCTTTGGCGTGTTGCTTTTCGATTGCTTTTGTACCGCCACCAAGGCGAGCTTCTTCGCGTTTCGAAATCAGTTCTTGGATTTTTTCGATTTGACTACTCATTATTTATAAGTGTAATGTTATAAGTTTAAAATTTTGATTATTTGTTAGGGTCTTCGCAAAGTTCAACCAGAGTTCCGGCAGAAGTCTTTGGGTGGATGAATGCGATGTTCAAGCCTTCGGCACCTTTGCGAGGAGCCTTGTCGATGAGGCGACCGCCTTTGCTTTCAACTTCGGCAAGGGCGTTTGCAACGCCATCTTCAACTGCGAAAGCAATGTGTTGAATACCGCCGCGACCGCCGTTGTTGGCAATGAATTTGGCAATTGCGCTGTCTTCGGCAGTTGCTTCGAGAAGTTCGATTTTTGTTTGACCAACTTTGAAGAACGCAGTGCGCACTTTTTGGTCGGCAACTTCTTCAATTGCAAAGCACTTGAAGCCTAACATTTTCTCGTAGAATGGGATAGCCTCGTCGAGACTTGTAACGGCTATACCAACATGTTCGATATGTGAAATATCCATAACGTAAGTTTAATATAAATGTTTATAAATGTGTTAAAATTCAGTTCGCTGTTGTGATATTACCTATTTAGGCAATATCGCTACAAATTTACAAATTATTCTTTTATCTGCCATCTTAAATCTTAAATATTA
>JBJECZ010000126.1:0-24797 GCA_051871555.1 Muribaculaceae bacterium
CATCACATCGATTGGGTGTCAGCCCCTCGCCATATTCCGATTGATGGAATTCCGATTGTTCATAATGGAATTGACCGCACCAATGAACCATGGCATTTTAAGCTGATTGGATTTTTTTCGCATGACTTTGTGTATTTAATTTTCACTATTGGGTTAAGTTTCGCTATTCGTATGTCGGAAATATGGTCGAAGCTTGAAAAAGAACAAGCAGCGATGAATGTTGAACGTAAGGACCGAGAACTTGCAAACCTTAAAAGCCAATTAAATCCACATTTTCTATTTAATACTTTAAATAACATATATGCGTTGATTTCTATTGACCAGCATAAGGCACAGCGAGCTGTGCACGAGCTTAGTCAGCTGTTGCGCTATATGCTTTATGAAAACAAAGAAAAAACCATTCCGTTGGAAAGCGAACTTCGGTTCGTTAAAAATTACATTGAGTTGATGAAGTTGCGTCTAACCTCAAACACTAAATTGACGGTTAACGTGATAGAAACAGATGGTGTCGGGCTGCAGATTGCGCCCTTTATGTTTATCTCGATTGTTGAGAATGCATTCAAACATGGCGTATTTGCCGATAAGCCATCGTTTGTCGATATTGCTATCACTGTTGCTGCCAGCACTGTGAAATGTGTGGTGAAGAACAGCTACTTTCCTCAAAAGAAATCAGGTTCTGAGGCATCGGGTATTGGAATTGAAAATCTAAAAAAACAAATTTCTATTCTCTATCCAAACCGACACACATTTGAAGTGATTAACGACAACTCTACATACACAACCATATTAGAAATTAAATTGTAAGATATATGAAAAAATTGAAATGCTGTATTATTGATGATGAACCCTTAGCTCAAGAGTTGATTAAGGGATATGTTGAGCAAACTCCTTTTTTGGAATTTATTGCTTCTTTTTCGTCTGCCTCTATGGCAATTAAAACGATTATAGAAACAGAGGTGGATTTGATTTTCCTTGATATTCAAATGTCGGAACTCAATGGAATTGAATTTGCCCGTGTAATTCCCAATCGTTGTAAAATCATTTTCATAACGGCTTATGCAAAATATGCAGTTGACGCGTTCCGAGCCAATGCAGTTGACTATTTGCTTAAGCCAGTGAATTATGTTGATTTTCTTGCTTCGGCAAACAAAGTGCTGCAGCTTATACAAATGGAGCGTAATGCCAACAACAAGGAGTCTCATGAAGAAGATTATGTTATTGTTAAGAGCGAATACAAACTCATTCAGATTGAAATTTCAAAGATTATTTTCATTGAAAGTGTGAAGGATTATGTGAGAATCTATCTGGACAACGATACTGCTGTTATGTCGTTGATGAGCATCAAAAATATTGAAGACCGCTTGCCGAAATCGCGTTTCCTTCGGGTGCATCGCTCGTTTATCGTTCAAACAAGCAAAATCAAGCTGATAGAGCGTAATAGGATTGTGTTTGGAAAACAGTATATCCCGGTTTCTGACACTTACAAACCTGCGTTCCTCGACTACATCAATAGGCATTCGTTTATTCAAATAAAAGATGCTTAAAGAAAAATCGCAAGAATAATTGGCAAAATTATAGGATTATAGTTAAATTTGCATACACTCTAACTGAAGTTGATTCAATAAAAGGGGGCTATCGTCGAGAGATGAGAGCCTCTATTTTTTATGGTATAACATAGAAACAGACCTAAAAGCTTTTCGTTGCTTTTAGGTCTGTAAACCGATTCTTTTTTTCCTGTTTTTCAGAAGTTGTAGTCAACGCAAGCACGCGTGTCGACATGTCCGCTAATAATGCTTGCTGCGGCAACGTGAGCAGGATGTTTTGCATATATGCTCACTTCATCCATATTAGATACAATGGCTGTGAGCACAACATCGAAACTTTCGTTGGGATTTTCGTTAATTCCCACTTCAATGCTTTGCAATACGTCGATTTGCTCAGGAAGCGCATCGAGTGCAGCCTTAAACTTGCTTGCAAGTGTGAGTCGTTCTTCGTGGTCGCCCTTTAATTTGAATGTGACAATATGCTTTACCATAGGTGTGTTATTTTGTATATAATTTATTTTTCAGTTCAATCACTCGTTCGTCGGAAATATAGTCATCATAGTCCATCATCTTGTCGATGATTCCGTTCGGGGTGAGCTCAATTTCGCGGTTGCACACGGTTTGAATGAATTCGTGGTCGTGCGACGCAAAAAGTATCACTCCCTTGAATGCTTGCAGTGTGTTGTTGAAAGCCTGAATCGATTCGAGGTCGAGATGATTGGTTGGCGTGTCAAGAATCAGGGTGTTTGCGTCGGTCATCATCATTTTTGCTATCATGCAACGCATCTTCTCACCTCCCGACAATACTGAAGCCTTCTTTAATACATCTTCGCCTGAGAATAGCATCTTACCAAGGAATCCTTTAAGATAAATTTCGCTGGTGTCGTTGCTGAATTGGCACAGCCAATCCACCAGGTTCATGTCGGTGTTGAAAAATTCCGAGTTGTCGAGAGGCAAATATGCTGTGGTGATGGTCTGTCCCCACTCGAATGTGCCGGCATCGGGCTTGCGGTTGCCGTTGATAATTTCAAACAAAGCAGTCATGGCGCGAGGGTCGCGACTGAGAAACACGCATTTGTCGCCTTTCTCGATTGTGAAATTCACATCCTTGAATAGGGTTTCACCCTCAATGCTCGCTGTTAAGCCGTGCACCTCAAGAATTTTGTTGCCCACTTCGCGGCTTGGAGTGAAAATGATGCCCGGATAGCGGCGCGACGACGGTTGAATCTCTTCGATGTTGAGTTTTTCAAGCATCTTCTTGCGGCTTGTTGTTTGCTTTGATTTTGCCACGTTTGCGCTGAATCGACGAATGAATTCAAGCAGCTCTTTGCGCTTTTCTTCGGCCTTCTTGTTGGCTTGCTGCTGTTGCTTGAGGGCTAATTGCGAAGAGTGATACCAGAAACTGTAGTTGCCGGCAAACAGCGTTATCTTGTTGTAGTCAATGTCGAGGGTGTGTGTGCTGATGGCGTCGAGGAAGTGACGGTCGTGCGAAACCACAAGCACAGTGTTTTCGCATTTCGACAGGTAATCTTCAAGCCATGAAACTGTGTCGAGATCGAGGTCGTTGGTCGGCTCGTCGAGCAGTAGGTTATCGGGATTGCCAAAGAGCGCTTTTGCCAGCAGTACGCGCACTTTTTCTTTTGCACTCATGTCTTTCATCATCATGTAGTGCTTTTCTTCCTTGATGCCCAAACCGCTCAGCAGAGCGCCTGCATCGCTCTCGGCATTCCAACCTTCCATTTCGGCAAATTTTTCTTCGAGCTCAGCTGCTCGCACACCGTCGGCGTCGCTGAAGTCAGGCTTTGCATAAAGTGCGTCTTTTTCTTTCATGATTTCCCACAGCACGGTGTGTCCTTGCAGCACCGTGTCCATCACAGTGAACTCGTCGTAAGCAAAGTGGTCCTGGCTAAGCACCGACATGCGCTCGCCTGGGCCCTGTGTTACAGTGCCGTGTGTGGGTGCTAATTGCCCGCTGAGAATGCGCATCAACGTACTCTTTCCAGCTCCGTTTGCGCCGATAATTCCATAGCAGTTGCCTGATGTGAATTTTAGGTTTACGTCCTGAAACAAAACTCTTTTACCAAATTGAATACCTAAATTGCTTGTTGTTATCATTTATTTCTAAGTTGTTATATACAAATTTTTTACAAATTTACGAATATTATTTCGATTGATGAAATATTGCCCCACTTCTGCTGTCAACTTGCACAAGATTTGCCGCCGGTTATGTTGGTCAAGAAGCAATTTAAACCAGATAGCAAAATAACGACTGCACTATGCTTGTTTTACCAAGGCATAATGCAGTCGATTGTGAAATAATCATTTTATTATTTTTTGCCGTCTTTACTTTCGCAGTAATGTCGGCATCCAAACCTGTTTTATTATTTAATTAGTTAGTCAGTTTGAAGCTTTATTTTGTAAACTCTGTAGTTATGACTAAATAATAATGTTATAGTTTAATGTAATAATACAAGTTAACAATTATTAACTATCCAAACAGAAATTTGAATGCTTCTTCTACTTTTGCCACTTCAATAATCTTGATTTTGTATCGGCTAAGGTTGATGCCTTTTGTGTTATTCTTTGGAATAAGTATGGACTTGAAGCCAAGTTTCTCGGCTTCGCCAATTCGTTGCTCAATTCTGGTCACTTGCCTGATTTCGCCCGACAAACCCACTTCGCCACTGAGGCAGATGCCTTGGTGAATTGGCATGTCGACGTTGCTCGAAAGTATTGCGCTAATCACGGCAAGGTCTATTGCAGGGTCGTTCACTCGTAGACCGCCGGCTATGTTTAGGAACACGTCTTTTTGGGCGAGCTTGAATCCTACGCGTTTCTCAAGCACTGCAAGCAACATGTTCATTCGCTTTGAGTCGAATCCTGTAACCGACCGTTGCGCAGTGCCATAGGCTGCAGTGCTCACAAGAGCCTGTGCTTCCACCACAAAAGGACGTGCACCCTCAATCGTCACCCCGATGGCTATTCCCGACAGCGCTTCGTCGCTCTGTGACAGCAGCATTTCGCTTGGGTTTGTTACTTCGCGCAAGCCGCTTTCCTTCATTTCGTAGATGCCAATTTCCGACGTGCTACCAAATCGGTTCTTGATAGAGCGCAGTATGCGGTAGAGATAGTGGTTGTCGCCTTCGAATTGCAATACGGCGTCGACAATGTGTTCCAACACTTTAGGCCCAGCAATGCTGCCCTCTTTGTTGATGTGGCCTATCAAAATCACTGGCGTGTTGGCTTGCTTTGCGTATTTCAGAAACGCCGATGCACATTCTCTTACTTGAGTCACGCTGCCGGCTGCCGATTCCAATTCGTCGCTGGCAATGGTTTGTATCGAGTCGACAATCACAATGTCGGGGTTGTTTGCTTTGATGCATGCAAAGATGTCGGAAAGCGACGTTTCGCATGCCAGATAGCACTCGCAGTCGATATTGCCTTCTGCAATGCGGTCGGCTCGCATCTTCAGCTGTTGTGCACTCTCCTCGCCCGATATGTAAAGCACCTTGCGGCTGCGAATGCGCAGCACGTTTTGCAGCACCAGCGTCGACTTGCCTATGCCGGGCTCACCGCCAATCAAAATTATTGAGCCTGGCACAAGTCCTCCACCTAGCACGCGGTTCAATTCGTTGCTCGGTAGCTTTATTCGGGGCAAATCTTCTGCCTTAATCTCCCCTATTTTAATGGCTTCGGTGCGATGGCTTCGGTGCGATGTGTCTGTATCGAATGTCAGCGATTTTGATTTGCTCGATATGGGTTCTTCGGTCATTGTGTTCCATTCGCCGCATCCCGGGCATTTGCCTATCCATTTTGGGCTCTCCGTGCCGCAGTTTTTGCAAAAGTATGTAGTTCGTATCTTTGCCATAAGGGTTTTCGTGTAAAAAAGATGCTTTGTTATTTCAAACGGTTTCGGCAAAATTCGCTGATTGTTATAGCAGCTGCGATGCTCACGTTCAGCGATTCCGACCCTTCGCCATTTGCCGCGCCTGACGGTATACAAAGGTTCTTCGTGGCAAGGGCTTTCAGACGCTCGCTCATGCCGTTGCCTTCGTTGCCGAACACCACAAATCCATTAGTTGCCAGTTCAGCCGAATAGATGTTTTCACCGTCGAGCGTGGTTCCGTACACTGGCAGACTGTTATCTGCCATCAGCTCCTCCACGTCGCAGTAGGTCACATTCACTCGCGCGATGGCGCCCATGGTGGCTTGCACCACCTTATGGTTATAGACGTCAACCGTAGTCTTGCTGCAGAAAATGTTGCGTATCCCATACCAATCGGCAAGCCTGATGATGGTGCCAAGGTTGCCTGGGTCTTGTATGCCGTCAAGCACTATGTTTATCCCATCCTGCTCTGCTTTAGGCTTGTCGACGGGCTGCGGGATATTGTACACGGCTATAACCTCCGACGCAGTTGCAAACTGCGACATTCGTTGCATTTGCCCACGGTTGGCAATGTATAGCTTGCCCAAATGGCTGCTGTTGCCAAATGTGTCATACCAGTTCTGAGTGGCAATGATCATGCGGCATTCAAAGTGTTGCCAAGTGTCGCGCACACATTTCGTGCCCTCGGCAACAAAGCATCCTTCTTTGTCGCGATACTTTTTTTGCGCCAAGCTCGACACAAATTTTATTATGCTGTTTGTTACATTCATCTTGCGAAAAAATCTGCGATCTTCTTTTTCGCAAAGTTAACGCATTTTGTCGGGATTATTCTTTTTTAGAAGGCATAAAAAACAGGGCTTACGGCTAATAATAATGCCATAAACCCCGCTTCGGCATTACACCCTTGGCATCATATGCCGGCAAAAGCCTGTTCTAAATCCTCAATAATGTCGTCGATATGTTCCGTGCCTATGCTTAGACGCACTGTTGATGGCGTGATGTGCTGCTGTTCCAGTTCCTCTGGCGACATCTGCGAGTGTGTGGTTGTGTAAGGATGAATCACCAAACTCTTCACGTCTGCCACGTTGGCGAGAAGCGAGAATATTTTCAGCCCATCGATAAACTTCCACGCTTCTTCTTGCCCACCTTTAATTTCAAAGGTGAAAATCGAACCGCCTCCATTTGGATAATACTTCTTGTACAATTCATTGTCCGGATGGTTTGCAAGTGAAGGGTGGTTCACTTTTTCCACTTTAGGATGATTTGCAAGATAATTAACCACTTTTAATGCATTGTAAACATGCCTTTCTACTCTCAATGAAAGTGTCTCAAGCCCTTGCAGAAGGATGAATGCATTGAAAGGACTTAGTGTGGCGCCGGTGTCGCGCAATATCACAGCGCGTATTCTGGTGACAAATGCTGCAGCCCCAGCAACATCGGCAAACACTGCTCCATGATAACTTGGGTCGGGCTTTGCTAATGTTGGATATTTATCGGCATTTGCCTTCCAGTCGAAACTGCCTCCGTCAACAATCACGCCGCCAAGCGACGACCCATGACCGCCAATAAACTTCGTCGCCGAATGTACCACAACATCAGCTCCATACTCAAGAGGGCGAATCAAATAAGGCGTGCCAAAAGTGTTGTCGACAATTAGTGGAATATTGTGGCGATGAGCCACCTCTGCAACTCCTTCAATGTTCAGCACATCTGAATTTGGGTTGCCAAATGTTTCAGCATATATTACTTTTGTGTTTGTTTGAATTGCTGATTCTAAAGCATCTAAATTGTTGACGTTTACAATAGTGTTTGTAATCCCTTGATTGGCAAGAGTGTGTGTGATTAAATTAAAACTACCACCATAAAGGTTATCGGCTGCTACAATATGGTCGCCTGCTCTAACGATGTTCTGCAAGGCATAAGTGACGGCGGCAGCTCCACTTGCAACTGCCAATCCTGCCACACCACCTTCAAGAGCCGCTACTCGGTCCTCAAATACGCCCTGTGTTGAATTGGTTAAACGTCCGTAAATGTTGCCTGCGTCGCGTAATCCAAAGCGGTCGGCTGCATGTTGTGAATTGCGAAATACATAGGATGTTGTTTGATAGATTGGCACTGCCCTTGCATCAGTTGCTGGGTCAGGTTGCTCTTGTCCTACGTGCAGTTGCAATGTCTCAAAATGGAGTTTCCTTTCTGTTGCCATAACCTTTTTCCTTTCTTTAATTTAGTGTTATATTATTGTTTGTAATTTCTTTGTCAAAGCGCCGAAGCAATACAAACTGCAGCCTTGGCTTTTGTTCTTTGCAAAATTAGTTTCTGTGGAAAAATGTTGCAACAAAAATATGATATTTTAGGAAAATATTCCATATGTGCAATGTGCTCTATTGTTATATTCTATTTTGTTTACATTTAAGAGCGCAATACATGAATTATTTTCTTTGAAAAAATGGCATACTCCTGATTATGTTCGGGAATATGCCAAAATGTATTATTAATGAAAGAATTAAGGCTCTAACGCTCGGCTCGGACTGGATTGTTGAGGAAATCGTTATAGGCAATAGCGATTCCTTCCTTGAGCTCGGTGCTATAGCTCCAGCCTAAAGCTTTTGCCCGGCTCACATCGAGCAGTTTGCGTGGTGTGCCGTTGGGCTTGGTACTGTCCCAATGTATTTCTCCGTTATATCCCACTATGCGAGCCACGGTCTCGGCAAGTTGGCGAATGGTAAGCTCCTTGCCAGTTCCGGCGTTCACCGTCTCAGTGCCATCGTAGTTGTTCATCAAGAACACGCAGAGGTTGGCTAGGTCGTCGACAAACAAGAATTCACGTAGAGCGCTGCCGTCGCCCCAACAGGTGACGCTGGGTGCGCCCGCCTCTTTTGCCTCGTGGAAGCGCCGTATCATTGCAGGCAGCACATGGCTGTTGGTGGGATGATAGTTGTCGCAGGGGCCGTAGAGGTTTGTCGGCATCACGCTGATGTAGTGGGTGCCGTACTGGCGATTTAGGTATTGGCAGTAGCGCAATCCCGAAATCTTTGCCAGAGCATATGCTTCGTTGGTGCTTTCGAGTGAGCCGGTGAGCAGGCAATCTTCGTGCATGGGTTGCGGTGCCATGCGAGGATAGATGCAAGAACTGCCTAAAAACTCAAGTTTTCTGCATCCGTTTTGCCATGCCGAGTGAATCACGTTCATCTCCAGCATCATGTTTTGCCACATAAAGTCGGCAGGGGCTGTGCGGTTGGCCTCAATGCCGCCCACTTTGGCTGCCGCCAGAAAAACATAATCAGGCTTCTCGTCGTTGAAAAACTGCTCTACACTGCTTTGGCAGCATAGGTCAAGTTGGCTGTGGGTGCGAGTGATGATGTTTTCGTAGCCTTGTCGGCGCAGTTCGCGCACTATTGCCGACCCCACCATGCCACGGTGCCCGGCAACATATATTTTTGCGTCTTTCTCCATCATTTCACAATTCCTTTCTCAAGATATTCGGCAAGGTTGATGCGAATGGCGTCGCCAGCGTTCTCCACAGCTACCTTTGCCATATCGTGTTTCACCATAATCTTCACAAGTTGCTCAAACGATGTGCGCTGTGGATTCCAACCTAATTGTCGCTTTGCTTTAGATGGGTCGCCAAGGAGGTTTACCACGTCGGTAGGTCGGTAGAAATCGGGCGATACTTCAACAAGTACACGTCCGTCGGCACGGTCGATGCCTCGTTCGTCGGCGCCTTCGCCCTGCCATTCGAGTTCAATTCCCGCATAGTGGAATGCCAGTTGGCAGAATTCGCGCACGCTGTGTTGTTCACCGGTGGCTATCACAAAATCATCGGGTACATCATTCTGTAGAATTAGCCACATGCACTCAACATAGTCGCGGGCATAGCCCCAATCACGCAGGCTAGAGAGGTTGCCTAAATAGAGCTTCTGTTGTTTGCCGTGGCGAATGCGTGCCGCAGCAAGAGTGATTTTTCGTGTTACAAAAGTCTCGCCACGACGTTCGCTCTCATGGTTGAATAAAATGCCTGAACAGCAGAACATTCCGTAGGCTTCGCGATATTCGCGCACTATCCAGTAGCCATAAAGTTTTGCTACGGCGTATGGCGAATATGGGTGGAAGGGCGTATTTTCATTCTGAGGAACTTCTTCAACTTTGCCGTATAGCTCCGATGTGGATGCTTGATAGATTCGGCAGGTGTTTGTCAAGCCACATTGTCTAACGGCTTCAAGCACGCGCAGCACGCCCACGGCGTCGACGTTGGCAGTGTATTCGGGTGAGTCGAAACTCACCTGTACATGGCTTTGGGCAGCCAAATTGTAAATTTCGTCAGGGCGAACTCTACCAATTAAGGCAACCAGACTCATAGAGTCAGACATGTCGCTATAGTGAAGGTGGAAACCGGGTCTGCCTTCAAGATGAGCTATTCGTTCGCGATAGTCAACTGAGGAGCGCCGGATAGTGCCATGAACATCATAGCCTTTTTCGAGCAAAAACTCGGCAAGGAATGAACCGTCTTGTCCAGTTATTCCTGTGATTAATGCGCATTTCTTCATAATAAGTTAATAGGCTTTTTTATCGCCAACAATGGCGTTGTAGATTGTTTTGAGAACTATGTAAATGTCGAGCCAAAGGCTCCAGTGTTCCATATACCAGATGTCGCCTTTCACGCGACCGTCCATATCGCTGAGTTCTTTGGTTTCGCCACGGAAACCGGTGACTTGGCTCCATCCTGTTATTCCGGGTTTGATGTAGTGGCGAATCATGTAATGATTAATCACCTGCGAATACTCTCGCGTGTGCTTAAGCATGTGTGGGCGTGGACCTACTACGCTCATGTCGCCACGGAGAACGTTGAAGAACTGTGGCGTTTCATCGAGGCTGGTTTTGCGCAGTATGTTGCCCCAAGCCGTCTTGCGCGGGTCGTCCTTGGTGGCTTGCAAGAGGTCGCTGCCAGTGTTCACTTTCATGCTGCGAAATTTGTAAAGCCAAAATTCTTTGCCGTTGATGCCGCTGCGCTTTTGCTTGAAAAATATTGGACCAGGCATGGTTATTTTGGTCACAGTGGCTACGATGATGAAAATTAGCGGGAAAAGTCCTATGAGGAAAACGAGTGAAAAAGCAATGTCGAACAAGCGTTTTACGAGACGGTTGCCGGCGGTGCTGAGTGGGTCGTCGAAAAAGCTCATATATGGCACCGAGCCCAGCACGTTGAGGTGTAGTGCTTGGTGCTTAAAGTTGCTCATAAGTGGCACAACGAAGAAGTGCTTGAAGTTTTGCTCGCAATAGCGAATGATTTGCTCTTGAGCCTGAAGTTTGTAGTCGACAGGCAGACAGCAGTAGACTTCTTGCACGTCGGGGTTCTGCTCCATATATGCGGTTACATGGTCGATTGTGCCAAGATATTTTGCGCCTTTGATTGTTTCATTGCCTTGCCTGTCGTTGAAATAACCAAGCACATCGTAGCCCATGACGTGGTTATTGTTAAATTCGTCGAAAAGGGCTCGGTTGTTGAATCCGGCACCAATCATTATCACTTTGCGCCGGTGCTTAGGCGATTGGTGATATATCTTGGAGAAATGTCGAATTATGTATCGGAATACAAGAACCGAGGCAAATAGTGCGATGAGATATTGAATGTAGAGCTGCCAACGGAACACATAGAATCGCCCGATGTGCAGGAGCAGAACGCTGAGCAGCGAATAGTAGCATACGGTCTTGAGCACACCCAGAAGGACCTCGTAGTCGAGGGTGCGACGCATGTGCATGTTCACCCCGCTCTCTATGCTCACTGCAAAATAGATGGTGCAAATCACCACCAGCGATTGCATAAAGTCAACATCGGGCACCATGCTGCCATGATGTTTTGCGAACAATGTGAACAATCCGCCGCAAATCACCACTTCCATCATCAAAACAAATGATACGAGCAATTTGCTATATCGCGATGTTATGTGAACTGTCTTTGCCATATTCTTTGCTTTTTTCTCGTATATATAGTAGGCAGAACCATCAATTTTGGTTTTTGGAGGGTTTTGCCCCTATCGTGAGCAGGGAGTATGAATCAATGGATGCTACTCTATCTCTGTGTCTTTAATATTAAATAATGGCGCAGCTAATGCGCATTGTAGTTTATTGATAATAAATATCTCGAGCTGTCAATCGCGGCGGAAGATGTCGCGAGTGTAAACTTTATGACTTACGTCATCGAGGCAGCTGTCGTAGCGATTGGCAATAATGGTTTGGCTCAATTGCTTGAATTTAGCCAAATCGTTCACCACTTTGCTGCCGAAGAAAGTAGAGCCATCTTCGAGCGTCGGTTCATAGACAATCACCTGTGCGCCCTTGGCTTTGATGCGTTTCATAATGCCTTGAATGCTCGACTGCCTAAAATTGTCGCTGTTGCTCTTCATAGTAAGCCGATAAACGCCTATTATGCATTGCTTTTCGTTTGTTGGGCTATAGTCGCCGCGGTTGTAATAGTCGTAATAGCCAGCCATTGACAGCACACGGTCAGCCACAAAATCCTTTCGAGTGCGATTGCTTTCAACAATGGCTTCAATCAGATTTTCGGGCACGTTGGCATAATTGGCAAGTAATTGCTTAGTGTCTTTAGGCAGACAGTAGCCGCCGTAACCAAATGAAGGGTTATTATAATGTGTGCCGATTCTTGGGTCGAGGCAAACGCCCTCGATGATGTGGCGTGTGTCGAGTCCTTTTATCTCAGCGTATGTGTCGAGCTCGTTGAAGTAGCTCACGCGCAGCGCTAGGTAAGTGTTGGCAAACAATTTCACAGCTTCGGCTTCGGTGAAGCCCATCAGAAGTGTTGGCACGTCCTGCTTTATTGCACCTTCCTGCAGCAGTTGGGCAAACCGGTTGGCGGCATCAACCAATCGCGGGTTTTGCAAGTCGGTGCCAACAATGATTCTGCTTGGGTAGAGGTTATCGTAGAGCGCACGGCTCTCTCTCAGAAACTCGGGAGAGAACAATATGTTGTCGCATTCAATCTTATTTCGCAATTGCTCGGTATAACCAACCGGAATTGTCGATTTGATGATAATAATTGCTCGAGTGTTATATTTCAGAGCTGTGGTGACGACGGTTTCCACTGCGCTGGTATCGAAGAAGTTTTTCTTCGAATCGTAGTTGGTGGGTGCAGCCACAATCACAAAGTCGGCGTCGCTATAAGCCTCTTCCTCGTTGAGAGTGGCTTTGAGATTGAGCTTGCCACTGCTGAGATATTCTTCAATCTCGTGGTCGACAATGGGCGATTGTCCGCGATTAATCATTTCAACTTTTTCAGGTACAATGTCGATAGCCGTCACAACATTGTGTTGTGCCAGCAGTGTGGCGATACTTAGCCCCACATATCCTGTACCGGCAACAGTAATTTTTACGTCATTCATAATTCAACGGTTTTTATACATGTCGTCGTAATACTTTTCGTAATCTCCGCTTGTGATATTTTCCATCCAATCCTGATTTTCGAGATACCATTTTACGGTTCTCTCTATGCCTTCCTCAAACTGAAGCGAAGGCTCCCAACCAAGCTCTCGTTGCAGCTTGCGAGAATCTATTGCATAACGCGCATCGTGGCCAAGGCGGTCGGTGACAAAAGTAATCAAGTTCATGTCCTCGCCAGGCTCACGTCCGAGTAGACGGTCTACAGTATTAATTACAACCTTTATAATGTCGATGTTTTTCCACTCGTTGAACCCTCCGATGTTATATGTTTCAGCAACCTTGCCTTTGTGAAAAATGATGTCGATGGCACGAGCGTGGTCCTCAACATACAGCCAGTCGCGCACATTTTCGCCTTTGCCGTAAACAGGCAGTGGCTTGCGTTGGCGTATGTTGTTGATGAAAAGCGGAATCAGCTTCTCTGGGAATTGAAATGGTCCGTAGTTATTAGAGCAGTTTGTCACAATTGTTGGCATTCCGTAGGTGTCGTGAAAAGCTCTCACAAAGTGGTCGCTACTTGCTTTGCTGGCGCTATACGGACTGTGTGGGTTATATTTTGTTGTCTCAACAAAGAATGTTTCGCCGTAGGCATGGTGATGCTGTGACGATGCCGCTGTAGTAAAAGGCGATTCAATGCCTTCGGGATTTGTCATTTCAAGGGCACCGTACACCTCATCGGTAGAGATGTGGTAGAACAGCTTGTTTTCATATTTTTCAGGAAGTGATTCCCAATAAAGTTTTGCGGCCTGAAGCAGTGATAGAGTTCCCATCACGTTTGTGCGAGCAAAGGTGAAAGGGTCCTTAATCGAACGGTCGACGTGGCTTTCGGCGGCCAGATGGATTATTCCGTCGACGTGTTCGCTGCGCATAAGGCTCAGGAATGCGTCAAAGTCGCAAATGTCCATCTTTATAAAACGGTAATTTGGCTTGTTTTCAACATCTTGCAGGTTTGCCAAATTGCCTGCATAAGTGAGCTTGTCAAGATTGATAATCTTATATTCTGGATATTTGTTCACGAACAATCTCACTACATGGCTGCCAATAAACCCGGCTCCGCCAGTTATCACTATTGTCTTCTTATATTCCATATTATTTCAATAACTATATTAGAGAAACGGAAAAGGCGCTAACATTATTGAGAATCACTCAAAATAATTTCATCACATAAATGCAACGGTCAAACCAGCCATAACGATGCTCACCATTGACATAAGTTTGATGAGGATGTTAAGGCTCGGTCCAGAAGTATCCTTGAATGGGTCGCCAACGGTGTCACCTACGATAGTGGCTTTGTGGCTGAAACTACCCTTGCCTCCAAAGTTGCCTTCTTCAACCATTTTCTTTGCATTGTCCCACGAGCCTCCGGCATTGGCCATGAACACAGCGAGGGTGAAGCCTGCTGCCAATCCGCCCACAAGAAGACCCAACACGCCTGCAACACCAAGCAATATGCCTACAACGATTGGAATAATGATTGCAAGCACCGAAGGAATAATCATTTCGTGTTGCGCAGCCTGAGTTGAAATCTCAACGCAACGACCATAGTCGGGTGTTGCTTTGCCTTCGAGAATGCCTTTGATTGTGCGGAACTGACGGCGAACTTCTTCAACCATCTTTTGTGCTGCCCTACCAACGGCTTCCATTGTCAAACCGCAGAACAAGAATGCCGCCATGGCACCGATGAATGCTCCCACAAGCACTTTAGGGTTCATCAGTGTTACTTGGAAGAAGTTCATGAAATCGGGCATTGTTGCAGTTGCAGGATTGAACACATTGCCGGCGGCATCAATAAACTGATGCCCACTTTCGGCAACTCTTGCCATGGCAATTTTCACCTCTTCGACATACGATGCCAAAAGTGCAAGCGCAGTCAATGCGGCGCTACCTATGGCAAAACCCTTACCGGTGGCGGCTGTTGTGTTGCCAAGCGCATCAAGTGCATCGGTGCGATGACGAATTTCTTCGCCAAGTTCACTCATCTCGGCATTGCCACCGGCATTGTCGGCAATTGGTCCATAAGCATCTGTTGCCAAAGTAATGCCAAGAGTTGAAAGCATACCCACAGCAGCAACGCCGATGCCATAGAGACCGTGTGAGATGCTTTCGGCGCTCATGCTAAGGTCAAATCCATTTGCAAACATATAGCTGAGCATGATAGCAATACCAATTGTCAGCACAGGAATGCAGGTTGAAATCATACCGGTTCCTATACCTTTGATAATAACAGTTGCACTGCCTGTCTGCCCGGCTTCAGCAATCTTTTGTGTAGGTTTGTAACTATGGCTGGTGTAGTATTCGGTTGCTTGACCGATGATAACGCCGGCCACCAAGCCGCTAATCACCGAGAACGAAACTCCAAGCCAGTTTTCAATGCCTAATAAATAAAGAATAGCGAATGTGGCGATAGCAATGAGTACAGCGCTCACATTTGTGCCAAGCGAAAGCGAGCGCAGCAAGTCCTTCATCGAAGCACCCTCCTTTGTTCTAACCAAGAAGATGCCAATGAGTGACAAGAAAATACCCACGGCAGCAATTATCATCGGCGCAATAACGGCTTTTAGTTGCATTTCTGGGCTTAAGGCAAATGCAGTTGCACCTAAGGCCGCCGTCGACAATATACTACCACAGTAACTTTCGTAGAGGTCAGCTCCCATACCAGCCACATCGCCCACGTTGTCGCCCACGTTGTCGGCGATTGTTGCCGGATTACGAGGGTCGTCTTCCGGGATGTCTGCTTCCACCTTACCAACGATATCTGCTCCAACATCAGCAGCTTTGGTGTAAATGCCGCCACCAACACGGGCAAACAGGGCTTGTGTTGAAGCGCCCATGCCGAATGTCAGCATTGTGGTTGTGATGGTGATAAGAGCCATTGATTCGCCTTCATAGAATGCATTCAGCACAACGAACCAGATGGCAATGTCAAGCAAACCAAGACCTACTACCACAAGACCCATCACGGCTCCAGAACGGAACGCAATGCGCAGGCCGGCGTCAAGACCTTTGCGTGCAGCATTGGCTGTGCGCCCCGAGGCATAAGTAGCGGTTTTCATTCCGAAGAAGCCTGCCAATCCTGAGAAAAGACCTCCGGTGAGGAATGCAAACGGCACCCATGGGTTTTGCACATTAAGCACATAAGCCATGAATGAGAACACTATTGCTAAAATAATAAATACAATCAGGACCACCTTATATTGTTGCTTCAGGTACGCCATAGCACCCTTGCGAACATACTCGGCGATCTCTTTCATTCGTGGTGTTCCTTCGTCGGACTTCATCATTGTCTTGAAGAAATACCATGCCATACCCAGCGCCACTACCGACGCTGCAGGTACAAGCCAAAATACACTAGGGATGTTGTTCATAATGGTAATTTAGTTGTTAGGGTTTATACTTATTGTATTTGATTATTCAAATTTCGTATGCACTTTTCGAGAGAAACGGTCCAATACGGAATTTCGATTTCAAAGGTGCGCTTAATTTTTGTCTTGTCGAGCACTGAATAACTTGGACGAATCACCTTGCTTGGAAACTCATCGCTGTGGCAAGGACTGATTTTGCAACCGGTATTGCCTGCCATCGTAGCGATAGCAACCGTGAAATCGTACCATGAACACACCCCTTCGTTGCTGAAATGATAGATGCCCTCGTTGCCTTTACATTTGCCTTGCTCCACAATTTGGCAAATCACCTTTGCCAAATCGTAGGCGTATGTAGGAGTCCCAACTTGGTCGAATACCACTTTCAGTTCGGGTTTTGTGGAGGTTAGGTTTAGCATCGTTTTCACGAAGTTCTTTCCAAACTCGCTGTAGAGCCAAGATGTTCTGATAATCAAATAATTGCACCCCGAAGATTTGATGTTTTCTTCACCATGAAGTTTCGTCAAGCCATACACTCCTGTAGGTGTTCCGGTTTGATTTTCATCGCATGGAATGTTATAGGGCTCTTTGCCGAACACATAGTCGGTGCTGATGTGAATAAGAATACCTCCCACGTTCTTCATGCAATTGGCAAGAATATTGGGCGCATACGCATTGAGCTTTTCTGCAAGCTCATAATTGTCTTCTGCTGCATCAACATTGGTGTATGCAGCACAGTTGATAATAACATCTATATTGTTGTCTTTTACAAAATTGGCAACTGCATCAGAGTCGGTGATGTCCAATATGTGGGTGTCAACACCGCTGACAGCTATAATGTCGCTAAAATAATAGTTGTTTTGCGACTGCTTAGCAACAATTCTTATCTCGTTGCCTAATTGCCCGTTTGCTCCAGTAACAAGAATATTCATAAAAAAGGGCTGAAATTTGTCTATCGGTTATTTATTATAGATAAATGGCGAATCGAAGTCGACAAGCAATGGGTGCTTTTTGTCTTTCTCGCTAAGCAGTGCTTCGCTAAGAGGAATTTTCCAATCAATACCCAAGGTTTGGTCGGTTATGCAAATGCCGCCGTCGGCCTCGGGGTGATAGAAATTGTCGCATTTGTATTGAAATATGGCGTCTTTGCTTAATACTGCAAAACCATGGGCGAAGCCTTGCGGGATGAAAAACTGACGGTGATTGTCCTCTGACAGTTCAACCGCAACGTGCTTGCCATAGGTGGGCGAACCTTTGCGAATATCAACTGCCACATCAATCACTCTGCCTTTCACGCAGCGCACCAATTTGCTTTGGGCATAAGGAGGTCGCTGAAAATGCAGCCCCCGCATCACGCCGTAAGTCGACATGCTTTCGTTGTCCTGCACAAAGTTCACGTCAGCGACTTGCTCATTGAAATCTCTCATCGAATAGCTTTCCATGAAATATCCACGCGAGTCGCCAAACACTTTTGGCTGAATTATAAAAACGCCATCGATATCTGTTTTAATTATTTCTTCTATCATTCCACAAATCGTTTGCCTGTTCGTTTAATGTCGTCAATCACTTTAATCAGGTATTGCCCATATTGGTTTTTTATCATCGGTTGGGCCAGTTGACGCATCTTGGCTTCATCAATCCATCCCATTCGATAGGCAATTCCCTCAAGGCACGCCACCTTAAGCCCTTGTCGCTTTTCTATAACTTCAATGTAGGTTGATGCTTCAGACAACGAGTCGTGGGTGCCGGTGTCAAGCCAGGCAAAACCTTTTTCGAGTGTCACCACTTTCAGCTCGCCATCTTCAAGGAACCGTTGATTAACCGATGTGATTTCAAGTTCTCCGCGAGCTGATGGCTTAATGCTTTTAGCAACTTGAACCACCTTGTTCGGATAGAAATACAGCCCGACAACTGCATAGTTGCTTTTTGGGTTTTTGGGCTTTTCTTCGATGCTTAGACAGTTGCCCTTATCATCGAACTCAGCAACTCCGTATCGCTCAGGGTCGTTCACCCAGTAGCCGAACACCGTAGCCTTTGCCTCATCGTCGGCATTCCTCACTGCTTCATGCAACAGACGAGAGAAACCTGCGCCATGAAAAATGTTGTCGCCAAGTACAAGGCAAACATTGTCGTCGCCTATAAACTCCTCGCCAATCAAGAATGCTTGTGCCAGTCCATCAGGCGAAGGTTGTTCGGCATAGCTGAAATTCACCCCATAGTCAGAACCATCGCCAAGAAGTCGCTTGAATGATGGCAAATCGTAAGGTGTGGAAATAATGAGTATGTCACGAATGCCGGCTTGCATCAGCACCGAGATGGGATAGTAAACCATCGGTTTGTCGAATACAGGCAGCAGTTGCTTGCTGATGCCTTTGGTAATTGGATATAAACGAGTGCCGGAACCTCCGGCTAATACAATACCTTTCATTGTGAAATTTTTTATGTTTTTTGTAATATAACCCGAATCTTAGTCGTAGAATAACGGTGGCATTATAATGCCATAGTAAAACGACTTAATTCTTTATTTACAAAAATAACAAAAATCTATTATATTTTTGAAAAATTGGTGCACAAAAATATGCCGGATTGATAATTGATGTTACAACCGACATATCATGGCCTTCCAATCTATGTTATTGCAAAAATGGGTTGCTTTGAATTTCTTCACCAACCGTTGTCGATGGTCCGTGCCCTGGAATAAGCACCGTCTCGTGCGGCAGCGTAAATATTTTTGTTTTGATTGACTCAATCAGTTCGCCGAAGTTGCCTCCGGGCAAATCGGTCCTGCCAATGCTGCGCTGAAAAATGGTGTCGCCAACAAATGCAGTTTTAATATTGGGGATATAATATACAAGTCCGCCTAACGAGTGCCCTGGAGTAGCAATAACTTGAATTGTTTCGTCGCCTAATGTCAGGACATCGCCATCTATAAGGTATTTATGTATCACTAACGGTTGCACATCAATCTTCAGATGAAACATCTGTGCTTGCATTGGCAATCCCTCCGCCAACGAATTGTCGCCAAGATTTGCATACACCTCACAACCGTATTTGGTTGAAATGTATGCTGCCGATGCGGCGTGGTCGATGTGAGCATGTGTGAGAAGCACCTTGTTGATTGTCAGATTGTTGTCGGAGATGAATCGGTCTACTATGTCACGTTCGTAATTCTGCATCATTCCTGGGTCGATAATGATTGCATCATTTGTTTTGTCGCTCCACAGCACAAAGGTATTTTCTTGAAAAAGATTTGTTGTGAATTGTTTTATTTTCATAACGTGCAGTCTTGATTAGATTGGCAGATAAACAACCTTTTTTGTTTCGAAAAACGGCTCATCGAAACAAATACTCAAGTTGTCGACAATCACATCTTTGTAACTTTTAAGTTCGCTTGTTAAGTCGCCGCCTTTCAGGCAGATAATTCCGTTGGGTGTGGCATTCTTCATTTCTTTTGCAATGAGTTTGCGCAGCAGCGGCACCATCTCGTTGAGAGGCATCACTGCCCTACTGACCACAAAGTCGAATTTGCCTTTCACTTCCTTTATATCGCCATGCTGAACTGTTACGTTCTTTAGCCCGAGTTGCTCAATTATGTCTTGAACCACTTTGAGTTTCTTTCCGATGCGGTCGACGAGATGAAAATGAACTTCGGGGAAATAGATTGCCAAAGGAATACCCGGGAAGCCTCCGCCGGTGCCGAAATCAAGCACGCATGTGCCCGGCTGGAAGTTGTAGAATTTCGCTATTCCAAGCGAATGAAGGATGTGGTTCGTGTAGAGGTTATCGATGTCTTTGCGCGAAATCACATTGATTTTTTCGTTCCATTCGGGGTATAGAGTGCCCAACTTGCAAAACTGCTCTGCTTGAACTGCGCTAAGCGAATTGAAGTATTTTAAGATAATATCCATCAATGAGTGTTAGTGTTTAGTGTTTGATGCGAGCAACCAAGTCGTTGTCCTGCATGAGCATTTCAAGCTCGTCGTATTTCACGGTGATGTTTGTTTCGCCCACGCTGAGCAATGCAATCTCATATGGCAAGTAAGTCCATGTGATGCCATCAGAGCCAATCGAAAAATTTGTGGTGGGCTTTAGATTGTCGAGGTTGAAATAGCCCATATTAATCACATCGTCTTCGGTTTTTGCATTTAGTTGTTTCATTAAGTTGCTTTTGATGAGCATGGTGATGTCGTCGGTTGACGATTCGATGAACAGGTCGCTGAATTCAATCAGTTTCATCAGTTCAAGGTCGAAATTGCAGTAGCGATGGGTTGACATTGTTTGTTTGCCGTTTTTGGTAGTCAACTCGGCTTTGCAAAAGGTCAGCACTCCATTTTTGTTATATACGGGGCTGATTATCGTGTTGTTAGCGTACTGATATACGCTTTCGTAATCGTCTTCTACATCCTCGGGTCTTTCGTTCTCGCTTATGCCATATTGGTGTAACACGCTTGCGATATACTTTTTAAACGATTGGTCGAATTCAATTGTGTCGGACAGTTCAAGGACATTAGTGGTAAATAGTGATTGCAAGGCTTCGGTGGATTTTGCATCGCGATATGCCTTGGGATAGCAGAATGTTGCATTTGCGATAATGTCGCACTTGCCACCGGAGGTTAATTTAAAAAATGTAGTGTCGGCAAGCGACGCCTTGCTGATGGTTACGCTATCAGTCGACATCGTGTCGGTGCTGGTGCTCAAACCTTTGCAGCTCACAATGATTAATGCTGCAATGGCAATGCCTACAATCGCTACAATATGCTTTTTCATTGTTATGTCTTACGTTGGTTTATATTGTTTGTTTTATTTTTATAAAGGTACTACTTTTTTTCTGAGAAATTTCGTTTTATTCTAATTATTTTTACGATATTCGTGCAAAATTTTGAAAATATGGCTATAGAATTAGGAAAAATTAATACGTTGGTTGTGAAACGTTATGTAGATTTCGGTCTGTACTTAAGTGCGCAAGACGATGATGTGGAGGTGCTGATGCCCCGTCGATATACTTCTCGCGATATGCGGGTGGGCGATTTGGTCGATGCATTTGTCTACAATGATTCGGAGGACCGCATGGTAGCTACCACAGAGAAACCTTATGCCATGGTAGGCGACTTTGCCCTTTTAAGGGTGAACAGCGTTAGCGAAGTGGGCGCTTTTCTCGATTGGGGTTTGATGAAGGACTTATTGGTGCCGTTCCGTGAGCAGAAAATGAGAATGATAAAAGGCAGGTCGTACATTGTTTATATATATGTCGACGATGCCACTAAACGAATTGTTGCTTCTGCCAAAATCGACAAGTTCTTAGACAATAAGATTCCGGATTTTAAGCCGTATGATGAGGTTGATATTCTTGTGGTTCAACGCACCGATTTGGGGTATAAAGTAATTGTAAACAACTTGTTCTCGGGCATGATTTATCACAATCAGATTTTTAAGGAAATCAACATCGGAGATAAAATGAAGGCCCACATAAAGGCATTGCGACCCGATGGCAAGATTGATGTAACAATTGGCAGCAGCGAGAAAAACCGGGTACACGAATTGGCAGATTCTATTTTGTCGTTTATGGCAAGAAACCATGGCGAGATGAGAATAACCGATGCTTCGTCGCCCGACGAGATTAAGGCTATTTTTCAGTGCAGTAAGAAAGACTTCAAAAAATCGTTGGGATATCTGTTTAAACAGCATCTCGTTGATTTAACCGACAAAGAATGTGTGAAGTTGGTTAAGTAGCCATGCAGCTTTGCTGGATATGAAAATGCAATTATTGCCGACTCGTGATTTTGTTGCGTAGTATCATGGCAAATTCCCTAAGGTTATCTTTGTTTTCAAACGCTTCGTAAGGCACTATCAAATAGGTGAACTTGCGAGGCTTGATTTCCAATGCAATGAACCGGCGTTTTATTTTATATCCTGATAGCTCGTTCCATTTGATTGTATGTGTGGAATTTTCGAGGGTTAAGTGTAGTCCTTGTTCGGTGGTTTCCATTGTCTTTGGCATGATTGTCCATCGAATTTCTTTAACGATGCAGTAAGTAAAAAAGACAAACGACATCGCCATCGGATATACTATGAAAATGAGCGTAAGTGCTACAAACACGAAGTTGATGTTGATTTGCATCAAAGCTATTGTGGCAAGCAAAGGCAACACGAAGCACCACCAGTACTTTTTTAGAAATGACGAAAACACAAGTTTGACGTATTCTCCTGATGGCGTTTTGAACTCGCGAGTTTTCATAGCAGATTTTGTGGGGGCTGTCGTTATTTCGTCGATGTGTCGATGAATGCAAAGTATACTGCCCCGATGAGCAGAACAAAACTTACGATATGGTTCCAACGCAGCGACTCACCCTTAAAGAGCAATGTGGCAACAACGGTGAAAACCGTGAGTGTGATAACCTCTTGAATAACTTTTAGTTGTATCAATGAAAAAGGACCACCATTTTCGATGTACCCTATTCTGTTGGCTGGCACCTGAAAAGAATACTCAAACAAAGCGATGCCCCACGAAAACAAAACGATTAAATATATAGGCCATCCGGTGCTGATGCCCATGTTTTGCAATTTAAGATGCCCATACCATGCAAATGTCATGAAAACATTCGACACTATCAGCAATATGATTGTTAAAGTTGCTGTCCACCACATGAGAAACTTATCTGTTTTTTATTATTGATTCGTAATAGCGAATATTTTGAGGTATGAGTTTTTGGCAATAACCTGTCCCATCGGCATTGTATAGAAGCGACTTTTTAAAATATTGCTTGCCATTACCTCTTTTTATAGGAAACACTTTGTGCTTACGGGCTACGGTTTCATCGCAGAGCGGAGAGTGTCCGTTGGGCAAGATGCCTTTCAGTTCTTCTGGCACGCCGTTCTCTCCAAGGTGTGCAGCCCTGAGCTCGGCACATGGCGGAAATCCTAATGCAATCCACATAGTGGTGCACGATGGTTGTTCGCCTGCTTTTATGCCCTCGATGCAACAAGATGCCGTAGATGAGCGGCGAGGAATAAAGTCCTGGTCGATGAACCACTCAATGTTGTCGTGGGTGAAATCGTGGTCCAAAAGACTGTGATAATAGGTGCGTGAAATCTCTTCGGTGAAAACAATCGGCGAAAAGTCGTTGTGCCTAATGTGATTGCTGAAAAGCACATGCTCGTTTTGCTCGCGAATGTAACCCATGCCTTTGTTCTTACGTCCGCTATATGAATAGTTGGTGCGTATCAAAATGCCGTCAGGCGCATCCTTCAAGTCGAAACGGGTGTATTCGTAATTATTTGTTTCAAAATAGGCTCCGTTGCCCAAAGCGTCGATTACACCAAAATTGGCTTCCACGCCTAATGGCTTGGGCAAAGTATTCAGAAGGTTTTCAAAGTCGTCGACAGTTGAGCATTTTTGCAGGGCAATTGTCATCACCACACCCTCTTTATCCATTTCTTTTGGGTCAACATCGTCGTCCTTTAGATTGTAGGATGCGGTGTTCATTATGGCAAATCCTTGCGAATTAAAACCCATCCAAGCCTCAGCAAGTGTACTGTCGCTGGCGTTATATAATGCCACATATTCGTAGTTGCCATTCTTGGCAGCCACCCTTTCCACTTTGTTGTTTTCTTCGCCTGTATCGCGGTGTTTCCACAGCAAAGGGCGACCGTTGACGGTTTTGCTCGCCGAAACTATTGCAGATGTGCATGCATACCCTGTTGCAATGCTGAATAATACGGAGAGAAATATGGCTAAGCGTTTCATGATTGTTAGTATAGCTTTGAAAAATGTTTAGAGATATGTGATTGGTTTATTGGCAAGATAATCCATTATGCCTGTGCAGAAACCCACCAACGACATTAGCAGAATGGCCAACCCGATGATAATGTTTAGCGTGCGCATTGTAGAAAGGCTAAATCGCGAACGTACTTTGTCGACAAAACGAGTGATTAAAAGCCACCAACTCAAAGCGCCGACTATTATTGCAATATACCCAAATACATAGTGATAATACACAAATTCAGGTAATAAAAAGTTGAATCGGGCAAACAAACCAATTATGAGAAATACAATTAACGGATTTGTGAACGTGAGGAAGAAGCCTGTGACAAAATCTTGGAATCTCTTATTGTTATTTGCTGTATTGCCGTTGATGTGCAGCTGTTTCTCAATTGTCGGGTTTGAGCAATTTGCGTTGTCGGGCTTTTTATTGCTCCTTATCAGGAATACTGCGTATGCCAAAAGCACGCCACTACCAATAATTTGCAGCACACTACGGTTTGTTTCAACGAAATCTGTAACAAACGAAAGACCCAAGCCGGTTAGCAAACAATATATAAGGTCGGAAAGTGCTGCTCCAACGCCTGTATAAAAACCTGCCCAACGACCTCGGTCGAGTGTGCGTTTAATGCACAACACTCCTATTGGACCCATTGGTGCAGATATTAGTAAGCCAACTGCAAAGCCTCGTATTATGATGTATATGATACTTTCCATTAAGTTCGATTAACCTTGCAAAGTTAGCAAAAATTCTGTTATATTGGCTTATTATTATGGCGAAACTATCATCTTTGTTATTG
>JBJECZ010000127.1:0-5715 GCA_051871555.1 Muribaculaceae bacterium
TCAGATTCTTTTCGCTTCTGTATCATATTAGGCGCGTAGTTGCGGATTTGAGGGTTACTAAAAACTCTTTCTCTTTACCCTTTTCTATTGTTGCAACAGCCGAAACTCCATTTATCCGTTTCTTTATTGTTATTGCTCTATTGCCTTTTCTGTCATTGTATTTAGGTTCCAACTCCATTGAATCAAAGTTGTTTACGATGTATGGTATAATAGCTATATCATCAGGAGTCAGATTCTTTTGACCTCTAAGTTCTTCTCGCTCGCCATGTTTTTGCTTTATATGCCGTATAGCATCATCGGTAATGATAAGCTGTTTAGTATCACTCCCAAGCAGTTCTTTAAAACGAGTTTTTGCTTTCAAAGATAATCCGAAAACCGCTTTACCTTTTGAATCTTTATTATTCCAAGCTGTTGACGCACGATTATGCAAATTTGCAAGTTCCCAATCACCGAACCAATTCTTAAATGCATCGGTGCGAACCTGCGCCCACTGTTTTCCGTCAAGTTTGCTCGGCTTGCCGTTAGGTGCTTTCATATATGTGCCATCAGCCTTGGCATTATTAGCAATTTTCTCCAGCTCCTCATCAGCCTTCACCGAAAACTCGCTTGCATTTTCAATCTGCTCATCAACTTTTCTGCTCTCGTCAAGCAATTTTTTGCCCTTATCGTATGATTTCTCAACATTTTGCAGTAACTTTGAGACAGGAAAAGAACTGATTGAAGTCATTGCCATTTGATTACTGTTGTTATCCACATCAGTGAACGGCGCTTCTATCAGTTCTATTTTTGTTACTTCGTAACTATATGCTTTAGGGCTATAGGAAGCATTGCTGTATTCCTTCATGGTTGTTTTTACCCGGTACACTTTTCCATCAATTGACGCAGAGCCATAGAAACGGTGAATCAGCCCTTTATTATTGACAGGCTTTTCGATACTACGGTTCCCATCTGCGCCTTTTGAATAATCCGGATGCTCCTCAACTTCTATGCTTTTGGAAATAACTTCAGGCAGTTTAGTTAACACAGCGAGATGAACACCCATGTTCTCACTATTGCCTACGGAAGTGGAAGAAAGATATTTCTTTATTGATTTGTTGCTTATTTCATAATCAAACGATTTTGCATTATCGTGAATGTACGAATGCGTTCCTACAATATTCTCTCTTGCCCATTTCTCAGCAGATGCGATAGCCTCATTCCCTGTGCCAGTAAAGTTGTGCCTTGGCACATCCACCACCTTCACTTCTGCATCATTCAGCCCGGGCACAACTACACCTTTTTGAGCCACCGCACGTTCTTGGCGAGCCTTAAAGGTCGTCAATCCATCACCTAAAGCATACTCTCCACTATCATCACCAACTATTTCAGCACGCTCTTTATTCTTTATTGCCTCCTTATACGCATCAGCAAGTTTCTTCTCCACCTCGCTTGCGTATGGCGACACACCGAAGAACTCCTTGATGTTTTCCCACCACTTCTTGATGGTGTTAATAAAACCTACATTGCCTTTAGAACTCTGCTCCTTTAGAATGTTGTCGAGAATGTTCAAGCCATCCCGGCTGTTGAACAACTCGCCGCCACCCGCCAATGTGCAGCATAGCTGCCGACGATGTTGTGAGCGTGAGGTAAATTTTGTACCTTTGCTGTCGGTATTCTGTAACATTCTTTTTAAGAACAAAACATAATTGCATGATTGACATTTGCTGCATAGGTCACATAACCCTCGACAAGATAGTCACTCCCGACAAAACTGCCTATCTGAACGGTGGAACATCATACTATGTTTCGCACGCAATAAGCAAGCTACCGCCCATCAGCTACAAGCTTATCACCAGCCTTGCCCAAAGCGAGATGAACGCTGTTGACGACTTGCGTGCAGCAGGCATCGACGTGGACGTGATTCCCAGCCGTAACACTGTTTACTTCGAAAATCGCTACGAAGCAAACATGAACAACCGCACGCAGCGTGTGCTCGCAAAAGCCGACCCATTTACGGCTGAAAGTCTGAAGGATGTCTATGCACGCTACATTCACCTTGGCAGCCTGCTTGCCGACGACTTCTCAATTGAGGTGATGAAGCAGCTTAAAGGACATGGCACGCTGTCGGTTGATGCTCAAGGCTTTTTGCGCTACGTCGACGGCGAGAAAGTCTATCCTTGCCAGTGGCAAAACAAACTTGACGCATTCAAATACATCGACATACTGAAAGTGAACGAGCACGAGATTGAATCGCTCACCGGGTACACCGATTTGCGCCAAGCCGCCAAGCAATTCGACGACTGGGGCATCAAGGAGGTGCTGATGACACTGGGCAGCTACGGCTCTGTGATATTTGTTGAAGGCAATTACTACGAGATTCCGGCTTACAAGCCCACAAAAATTGAAGATGCCACCGGCTGCGGCGACACCTACGCTGCCGGCTATCTGTATTCGCGTGCCAAAGGTGCCAATTATATCGAAGCCGGAAAATATGCTGCTGCCATGTGCACCCTGAAAATTGAGCATACCGGTCCTTTCGACCGCTCCGAAACCGACATATATAACATTATTGGCCAATAATCAGCAAAAAAATAATTATCTTTGCATCACCTGGAACAAAATTCGGGTGATGTTTTTTATTCTTGAAAGCACTATGAAACGATTACCACTCATAATTAGCATACTGTTCGCCACAATCGTTGCAACATCGGCAGTCAACGCCGACGATTATGTCACCGTATACACATCGTGGCAGAAAGTTTTTGCCGATGAGCCAGACACCGTTCTCACCGAAATCGGTATTGAAATCAGCAGTCCGTATTGCATCAACATCAAGGCACGAAACGGCAAAGACAAGGCAGCCAAGCAACTAATCAACAACGAGGCACTTGCCGTGAGCGTTAACGACAGCGTGTGGTTTGTCAACACCAGCTATCTGAAGAAGCATTACAGCGGCGTGGCGCTACCATTCATGAGCCACTATGCTCCGCTATATTTCAACGACAAAATAATATATACACAATACACCAACGACATCGACAACAGTTTTCTTTACCAGCTGAGTGATTACGTCAGCAGTGGCATGGGCACCGTTGAAGCACTGAAATTCCTCACAAGCTACGGTTTCAACTTCGAGAATGCCTACATCTTCACCATCAACCCGAAGGCAAAAACCGTCGACGTGGTGAATGATGCCCGCATGTCGAAATTGCTCGAGCCATACCTCGACTTGCGACGCCGCTACGAATCGATGTATTTCTATGCCGAGCCGTTTGTGATTAACTATTATTTCTTGGAGTATATCGACCGTATTGCCGATGACCCATCAGTGCCTTTCATCGACGAATAGAGCCAACCAATTCTGTCATTTCACTTTGGCACGAATATTGCCAAACAATATTCGTAAATAATCATCGTTTTTCACACTAAAACAGACACATATTATGGCATACCTAATTTTCATACTTGTTGCGGCAGTATCGTTCTTCGTACAGAACAATTTCCAGCGAAAATTCAAAAAATATTCACGCCTGCCGCTCAGCCGAAGCATGACAGGCAAAGATGTAGCCGAGAAAATGCTTCGCGACAACGGAATCTACGACGTGAAGGTGCAATGCACCGGCGGTGTACTCTCCGACCACTATAACCCTGCCAATAAAACCGTCAACCTTAGCCAAGGAGTATATGCAAGCAACAGCATAGCAGCGGCTGCCGTTGCCGCCCACGAGTGTGGGCACGCTGTGCAGCACGCCACCAAATACACTCCCCTTGTGCTGCGCTCGTCGCTTGTGCCCATCGTAAGCTTTGCTTCTTCGTGGGTGCAATGGATTCTTCTTGCCGGCATACTGCTCATTCAGGTGTATCCGCAAGTGTTGCTCTTTGGCGTCATACTGTTTGCAACCACCACGCTATTCTCGTTTGTGACCCTTCCGGTTGAAATTAATGCAAGCGTGAGAGCAATCGGCTGGCTAAAACGTGCAGGCATAACCTACGGCGAAAGCACCGAGTATGCTAAAGACGCGCTCAAATCGGCTGCCTACACCTACGTGGTTGCCGCACTCAGCTCGCTCGCCACTTTATTTTATTATGTAATGATTTTACTTGGCAGACAAAGAGATTAATTTGTAACTTTGCAAAAATTTTTCAACTAATATATGGCACAAAAACCGTCAATCCCGAAAGGGACCAGAGATTTTTCGCCAATTGAGATGGCGAAACGCAACTATATTTTCAACACCATCAAAGATGTTTTCCTGCTCTACGGATTCCAACAAATCGAAACTCCCGCAGTGGAAAACCTTTGCACCCTTATGGGCAAATATGGTGAAGAAGGCGACAAACTACTTTTTAAAATTCTGAATAGCGGCGACTTCCTGAAGTCGGCGTCCGACGAAATGCTCAACCAGCGTGATTGTCAGCACCTCACTCCCAAAATTTGCGAGAAAGGTCTTCGCTACGACCTTACGGTGCCGTTTGCCCGCTACGTGGTTCAGCACCGCAACGAACTACAATTTCCTTTTAAACGCTATCAGATTCAACCCGTTTGGCGTGCCGACCGTCCTCAAAAAGGCCGCTACCGCGAGTTCTATCAATGCGATGCCGATGTGGTTGGCTCCGACTCTCTCGTCAACGAAGTTGAACTTATTTCGCTCATCGACGAGGTGTTCAGCCGTTTTGGCATCAACATCACAATCAAGGTGAACAACCGCAAAGTGCTCAGCGGAATTGCCGAAATGATTGGCGCCCCCGATAAAATCATCGACATCACCGTAGCAATCGACAAAATCGACAAAATAGGCATTGAAAACGTCAACGCTGAGTTAATTGAAAAAGGCATTTCGGAAGAAGCCGTTGAAATGCTGCAGCCTCTGCTTAACCTCACTGGCACCAACGAAGAAAAGTTCAAAACACTCGAGGCTATGCTTGGCAGCAGCGAAACCGGCAAGAAAGGCATTGAAGAATTGCGATTTGTTTTCAACAATGTCGCCAATCTCTCGCCTCGTGCCACAGTTGAGCTCGACGTGTCGCTGGCTCGCGGATTGAACTATTACACCGGAACAATCCTCGAAGTGAAAGCAAACGATGTGGCTATGGGCAGCATAACCGGCGGCGGACGTTACGACAATCTCACCGGCGTATTTGGCATGGACGGAGTGTCGGGCGTGGGCATCAGTTTCGGTGCCGACCGCATATTCGACGTGCTAAACGCACTCAACCTCTACCCTGCCAACACTTGTGCCACCACAAAGGTGATGTTCACCAACTTTGGCGACACTGAAAGCAAGGCGGCACTTAACATTGTGATGAAGTTGCGCAAAGCAGGCATTCCAGCCGAGCTTTATCCCGAATCGTCGAAGATGAAAAAACAAATGGGCTATGCCGATGCTAAGCAGATTCCATATGTTGCCATGGTTGGCGAAAGCGAAATTGCCAATGGAACCGTGACATTGAAAAACATGGCTACGGGCGAACAAAGCGAACTCACAATCGACCAACTTATCAATGCTCTGAAATAAGCCCCACAAAAACGCAATTATTCTTGCTTGCATACGCAGCACGACGATTGTCCATATTTTTTCCGACGGAATACCGCTACAACATATACAAGTGCCGTATTTCGTCGGATTTATATTATCGATTTATAAAAATTTCCTAAAACAGATATTTTATCAGCAAAATAATTAAGTTAATTTTCAACATTATTAGTAATTTTGCAATACATATACTCACCTATAG
>JBJECZ010000128.1:0-24322 GCA_051871555.1 Muribaculaceae bacterium
CTCCTTGTGAAAATTTAGTGAATTGGTTGTAGAAAGTGAAAAACGAGCAGCGGCTCACGGCAGCCGGCAGACGATGAAATTTGCCGAGGCGCGAATCGCTGCTCGCATTCTTGCGGCATGCGCTCCACCCGTGCATGAGGTGGCTGTTGCCGCGAATTATTTTAGCCGCGCGAAGCCAAATAAGCCTTCACGTTGTTTTCGATGCGTGCAGCAATGTTGCTGTCGTCGGCAGGCACAAATTTCTCGCCAACGATGTGTTCATACAGCTCAATGTAGCGAGCAGCAACGCTTTCGCAATATTCATCGGTCATTTCAGGCACTTGTTGTCCAGCCTTGCCCATGAAATTGTGGTCGATGAGCCATTGGCGTACAAATTCCTTCGACAACTGCTTTTGCGGTTCGCCTGCTTCGAAGCGTTCAGCGTAGCCGTCGGCATAGAAATAGCGCGAGCTGTCGGGGGTGTGAATCTCGTCGATGAGAATCACCTTGCCGTCGCGTTTGCCGAATTCATATTTTGTATCAACCAAAATCAAGCCCTTGCCGGCAGCAATCTCGGTGCCGCGAGCAAACAAAGCGCGAGTGTAGCGCTCCATGGTTTCGTAGTCTTCCTTGCTGACGATGCCCTGAGCAATGATTTCTTCCTTCGAGATGTTCTCGTCGTGACCGGCATCAGCCTTGGTGGTTGGAGTGATGATTGGTTCAGGGAATTTCTCGTTTTCACGCATACCCTCGGGCAACTTCACGCCGCACAATTCGCGGCAGCCGGCTGCGTATTCGCGCCAAGCGCTGCCGGTGAGATAGCCGCGGATAATCATTTCAACGCGGAAACCTTCGCATTTAAGCCCCACAGTCACCATAGGGTCGGGTGTAGCCAACTTCCAGTTAGGCACGATGTCGGCAGTGGCATCGAGAAATTTAGCAGCAATCTGATTCAGCACCTGACCTTTGCCGGGAATGCCCTTTGGCAAAATCACGTCGAATGCCGAAATGCGGTCGGTTGCCACCATCACCATAAGGTCGTCGTTGATGTCGTATACATCGCGCACTTTGCCATGATATACGCTCTTCTGACCCTCAAACTTGAAATCTGTGTTAGTTAATGTGTTAGCCATAATGCTCTTTTTGATTGTATTTTAATGAAATATATATAATTGCTTATTTTGTGAGGATGATTATTCGTCGCTTTGCCGGTCGGCGGCTGCCTTAGCCTTCTGCGTCGCCTCGTGCTTCTCGTAAGCCTCCACAATGCGCTGCACAAGATGATGGCGAACTATGTCCTTCTTGCCGAATTCCACCAGCCCGATGCCGGGCACGCCTTTCAGCACCGCGAGTGCCTGCACAAGCCCCGACACCGCAGTGCGCGGCAGGTCGATTTGCGTCACGTCGCCGGTGATTATCATCTTCGAACCCATGCCCAGGCGCGTGAGGAACATCTTAATTTGATGCGTTGTGGTGTTTTGCGCCTCATCGAGCACAATCACGGCATCGCTGAGCGTGCGGCCGCGCATAAACGCCAGCGGCGCTATCTGAATGACGTTGCTCTCCATGTATTCCTTCAGCTTCACTGCCGGAATCATGTCCTCGAGGGCATCGTAAAGGGGTTGCAGATACGGGTCGATTTTGTCCTTCATGTCGCCGGGCAGAAAGCCGAGTTTCTCGCCTGCCTCAACTGCCGGTCGCGACAGAATAATTTTGCGCACCTCCTTGTTCTTGAGCGCACGCACCGCCAAGGCAATGGCTATATAGGTTTTACCCGTTCCGGCAGGACCGAGCGCAAAGGTGAGGTCGTTTTGCTGATAGGTTTTCACCAGCAGCTGCTGGTTGGGCGTGCGGCCCGAGATGGGCTTGCCGTTCACGCCGTAGATGATGGCTTCGTCCATCTTCAGCTCCTTGGGAGGCTCGCCCTTAATCACGTCGAGAATCACGTCCTCAGTGAGTTTGTTGTAACGCGCACAGTAGTCCTCAAGCTTCTTCACTTTTTCTTCGAAAATAGAGGTTTCTTGCTCGTCGCCTATCACCTTGATGACGTTGCCACGAGCCGCCATGCGCAATTTTGGGAAGAGATTGCGTATCAACTGAATGTTGCAATTATTCACCCCGTAGAAAATCACAGGGTCAACATTGTCGATGATTATAATGCGTTCATTCATAATGCAAAATTAATACTATTTTTTGTAGCCTCAGCAATTTGCTACAATTAATTTTCAACTGCCATTCGCTCATATTAACGCAAGTGGAGCACAAGGCACTGTTCTGCCCTGTACTCCACCTGTGTATAGTTATAGCGTATTTGCCTTTTTCAGAATGTAATGCTGGCGCCGCCCATCACGTTGAGCTTTTGTGCGCCCTGACCGTAAAGTACGTCCCACTGCTTGTTCATCAGGTTGTTGGCATCGACAAACAGCGTGAGGTTGTCGAGCAGACGATAGCTTGCACCCACCTTCAGGTTCATAGCGTTTTCAAGCGGTGTTTGTTCCCAATAATCTTTTCCGTCAACAATCTGATAGCCCCACATCGAGCGATTGCCGCGCATCTCGTAGCCCAGATTGATGGCAAGCTTGTCGATAGGCATCACGCTGATGTTTGCATCAACCACATATTCCGGACGGTCGAGCCCGAGCACGCAGCCTTCGTCTTCGTCCTGAGGCGAATAAGTGAAGCGCACTTTGGCGTCGACGAGCGAACGATACTTATAGGCAAGCTCGGCACCGGCTTTCCAGCCGCTGATGTCGAGTGCTTGATAGACGGTGGTGGAAACCATGTCGAAATAGCTGAGGTCGAAGCCGGCGCTCGAAGGCAGTGTGGGAGCTTTGCACAATAATGGCAACATCTTTTCTTTGTACGAAGCAAATCCGCCGAACAGCTTTGCCGAGAAGCCGCCGAAGCTGCCAATGTTGAGTGCAACTTCAGCATCTACCGGAACAAATGTGGTGCCGTAGCGCACGCCGGGGTTCACATAGCGGTTTTCGGCTTTCATCTGCCACAGGTGGTTGAGTGTTTTGCCGCCGTTCACGTCAATCGACAAGCCCACGCCGGGTGCAAATGCATAGTCGAGCTTCACATTAGGCGCTATGCGGAATGTGGTGCCGGCGTTGATGGCAATGTCGATGTTGGCGCCGATGCGCAGCATCACGTTGTCGCGATGGAAACGCACAAATGGCGAGATGCGGGCTATGCCTTGGCTGTTGTCCTCTTCGGGTGCTTTCTTGAAGGTGTTGAGGTCGAGGTATGGCGCATCGGTGTACGAGGCATAGTCGAAACGCACTTGCGCACCGGCTGCGGTGTAGTCGTTCACCTCATATTTTCCGCCAAGATTCACAAAGAAGTTGGTTTCTTTCAAGCCTTTATAGTCGACGAATGCCGATTTCTTGAATCCGCCATGACCCACACCGGCTTCAATCTGATAGTTGAAAGTGCGGTTGGCTTCGCGGCTATACCATCCGCCGGTCACGCCAAATTCGCTGAACGATTGGTTGCCGAACTCGTCGGGGCTATAGTTGCGCACATTATCGCTGCCTGGCATAATGCCTGCATCGCCATAGTAGTTGAATGTGTCGAAGTTGGCGCGCAAGTTGATTCGCATAGTGCCTTCGTCGAAGCGGCTGGTGAAGTCGGCTCCGATGGTGTTGTCGTTGAATTTTTGCTTGAATTGATTATTCGCAGCAGCCGGCGACGAGTTTTTGCCTGCCCAAGTGCTGTTGTGCTGCAGCCATAGGGCAAGGGTGTTGTTGGCATCGTCGAGCACGCGATATCCGGCATTGCCCAGCAGGTTGAGCTGCGAACCGGCGCCGAGCGTCGCATAGCCGCGTTTGGTGTCGAAGCTCTTGTTGGTGAGGTAACCGTAGGGCTGCATGGTGGGTATCTTGGCAGGCACGGCAGCTGGCAGCGCCCAGTCGCTGTAGTTGAGCTTGGCGTTCATGCCCACAGCGTTTTTCTGCACGGCGGGCAGGGTGTTCTGCTTCACGGCTTTGCGCTCAACAGGCACATAATCCTTGTCCACCGTGATTTCTTTATTTAGGGTTTGCGCCGATACGCTCAATGTCATGGCGCAGGCAGCAATTATTGCATATCTTTTCATTGTTGTGTTATTATGCTTTGTTTTGAGGTGACACACGTTTCAATTCTTTCACTTTTTCGATGATTTCCACGACTTCAATCGCTGCTCGATGTCGTCGAAGATGTCCTGTTCCTTGCCCGGATAGTTGCTTTTGAGGCTTTCAAGGTATTCGCGGGCCTCGAAGTCGTTGCCTTGCTTGTGATATACGTCGGCAAGCAAGATGAACGCTTTGGCGAGCCAATACTGATGCGAGGTGCCTTCGTCGATGAACTTGTTGAGGGTCTTTTCGCAGGTCTTCAGGCTGCCGGCTTCGTATTGCAGCTTGGCAAGCTCGTAGGCGGCTCGTGCGCCCGACTCGCTGCGTACATCTTTGGCAAGCACGCTGTAGTCGGCTTCGGCTTCCTTGGTGTTGCCCAGATGAGCGTTGGCAATGGCGCGGTTCAGCGTTGCCTCTTTCTCCTCAGCGTCGCTCAGGCTGCCCAGACCCAGCAAGGTGGCTGCGCTGTTCTTCACCTCGGTCCATTGTTTGAGAGCCACGTTGGCACGCATGATGCCCAGATTGGCAATCACCTTGTTGTCGTGCGACGATGCCTTCTCAGCAAGGCTGCGATAGGTGTCGAGTGCCTCGGCGTTTTTGTCCTGTTTCATCAAGATGTCGCTCTTGATGGCGAGGGCATCTTCGGCAAACGAGGCGTCGGTGGCGCGCAATGCTTGGTCGATGTGGGTGAGTGCCTTGTCGTACTCGGCTTTCTGATAGCAGTCGCGCCCGATGTAGTAGTGGGCGTTGGCTTCGTAGGCGCCGTCGGGATAGCTGCTTAGATAGTTCTGCATCTTGGTGATGCTGCTCTTTTCAGCCAAAGCGGCTTTTTCGGCGGCATTGAAGGTGAGTTTTTCCACCTCTTTCACATCTAAGTGAGGTGCATTAGGCACGCTGTTGATAAACGAGGCATATTCGCGCAGGTTGCCGTTGTCGGCATAAATCACCTTGAGGTCCTCGGCTGCCACAGCGGCTTCTTCGCTGGTAGGATATTTTGTAATCACCTGCTTGTAGGTGGCAATTGCTTTGCTTTCCTCGCCCACATAACGCTGGTTGATGGCAAGCTGCAGCAAGCCTTTGCGTGCCTCAACGGTTTGCGGATAGCGGCGCAGCAGTTCGTTGTAGGTGTCGGCAGCAGCCGCATTGTTGTCGATTACGGCGTAGGTGTTTGCCTTTTCGAGCAAGGCACCGGCAGCGAGGCTCGACGACGGGAATTGCTTGAGCATATTGTCGATGGCGGCTATTTTGCCGTTGTAATCCTTGGTGAGGCCCTTCATGATTGCTTTCTGATAGAGGGCATAGTCGCCGGCGGTGTTACGGTCGAGGTTGTAGGCGGCTTCGTAGTTGCCTTCGGCTGCCGCATATTGCTTGGTGTAGTATTGGCAGTCGGCAAGGCGGTTGTAGGCATCGGCGCGAAGCGAGGTGCCCAGTTGCTTGCTGGTGGCGGCATGCTCAAAATAGCTGCGGGCGGTGCCGTATTGCTTCTGCTGGAACAGCGAGTAACCCAGGTTATAGTTGCCAAGCCCGTAGTTCTTGTTTGATGCGTTGACACTGCCCAAGAAGGCTTTTTGATACTTCTGCGCCAAGGCGTATTTGCCCAGGCGATAGTTGGTTTCGCCTAACCAAAGGCGGGTGTCGGCGGCAAGGTTGCGGTCGTATTTCTCCAACGCCAAAGCTTGGGTGAAATAGGTGTTTGCCTTCGAGGTGGCGTTGTTCGACAGCGCCTGCACACCCAGTTGATAAAGCACATATTGCTTGGCGGCAAGCACCTTGTCCGACGGATTTTTGATGTGGCTGATGCTGGTGTATGCCTTGTCGTAGTCGGTGGTGGTGAGATAGGCGTTAATCAAATATTCTTCCACCTGTGTTGCGTAGCGCGAATTGGGATATTTGTTGATGAATTGCTCAAAGATGTCAATCGACTTGTTGAACGGCGTGCGTCCGCCTTCGTTTTGTGTGATGGCGTAGTTGTAGAACGCCGTTTCGGTGACGTTGCGGTCGTAGTCGAGCTGAATGGCTTTTTCAAATGCAATCGACGCCTTGTTTAGCTCGTGCAACTTCAAGTAGCTCTGACCGATGTAGAGGTAGGCGCTCTGCGAGAGGGCGTCGCTGTCGGTGGTCATCGCAGCCAGATTGTTCACTGCCTCGTCGTAGGCGTCGGCGCGATAGCGAATCACGCCGTAGGCATAGGCTGCCGAGCGCAGCGGTTCGCCGGCGGCGCTGTCGAGGTATCGCTTCAAGTATTTTTCTGCCTCGTCGTCGTTGCCGTTCTGATATTCGCTTTCGCCAATTATGCGGCACAGCTCGGCATTGAACGCCGGGTTGTTGCCGTCGCTCAGCAGCGACTTGGCAAGCGTCTCAGCCTTGTCGTACTGCTGTTGGGTGAAATAAATCTGAGCCACATAGTATTGAGCATTATACGCCAGTTCGCCGTTGCCCTTCACGCGCTGAAATTTGGTGAGAGCCTCGCCGTAGCGCTTGTTGGCATAGTCAACGTAGGCTTGATAGAAGGTGTTGGCGGCGGCATAGCGGCGCGAGCCTCGCAGCGCATTGATGTTCACCAGCGCCTGCTCATATTCGCCAAGGCGCAGCAGCGAGTAGGCGCGGCGGTAATAAACGTCCTCGCTGGCATCGCCGTCGAGCGCACCGATGCGCACTTTGTCGTATTCTGTAATCGCTTCGCCATACTTGCCGTTGTAGAAATAGTAGTCGGCAATGGCAGCTTGCACGCGGGCGGCGTTGACGTCCGACGGGTGCTGAGCCAGATAGGCGCGCAAGGCGTCCAGACTCTCGCGGTTGCCGCGCTCGTAGTTGCTCATGGCTATATAGAAATCGGCACAATCAGCCACTGTGCTGCTCACCGGCATGCGTTTGAGGTGCGACAGCTGGTCGATGGCGCCTGCATAATTGCCTTGGTTATACATTGCTTTACCTCGTGCCAGATAGCCGTCGGCGCCGGTGCTGTTGATGCCGGCATATCCCGCCGCTGATGCCATCAGGCAAAGTCCTGCTAAAAAGTTCTTCTGAAATCTCATGTCCTATTTTTTTGATGCGTACCTATTGTTTGTTGTTTGGCACTGATTTTAAAATAATTATCGTTGTTAATGGTCTGAGCCATGCCTTTGGGGGCACACGGCACAATATGCTGATGCCGCCAGGGCATAATCCACACAAAATTACAAATAAAAAGTGACATACTTGCCCTTGGAGCGAATAAACAATACCTAAATTATAATTTTTTCACCGCACCTCTACTGAAGTGGGCGTATGGCAATACGCTCTAACCACGCAGCGGCAGGTGTGACGTCCATCTCGCAGATTGCGCATAACGGGGAAGTATAACAAGCGCCGAAGGTGCTTGACCATACTTAACCGCCGGCAAGCCCACAAGGGCGCAGCCTGCGGAGAGGTGGCTCCAATAATAATGTGCCTCGAAGTGGCACAACATTGTTCGACATCTTCGACGCCGAATGATAGTGAGATTTCCGCTCCCCGCAGGTTGCGCTATCGCTCCACCAGCGGTTATGCATGGTTTGCCATCTCCGATGGCACATCCTCGCTGCTGGCACCCCTACAGTATCGCAGCAAACCGCATTATAACATCTACGCATCAAAACTCGCCTAATAGAATCACCGCATCATCATCGTGCAAAGGGCAGAAAATTTTAATAGTCGAAAATTTTTTTTTGAAAAATGTTTGGTGGAATGAAAAATAGTATATACATTTGCAGTGTACTAATCGACTAATACACTATAACGATAGCAAACGATGGTTGATGAGGTGCAAAACAGTGATAGAAAAGAATCAATAACAAAAACATAAAACAGACTAAGAGTTATGTTAAAAGTAAAGAATCTGACTTACGGTTATAGAAAATCAGCCACAAAGATTTTCAATAACTTTTCGCTCGAATTAGAGCCAGGTAGAGTGTACGGACTGCTGGGACGCAACGGCGCCGGCAAGTCAACTTTAATTTATCTGATGACCGGACTGCTCACTCCTGAGAGCGGCGACGTGGAATATGAGGGCGTGGATGTGCGCGAGCGCCGTCCGTCAACTCTCAGCAACGTGTTCATCGTTCCCGAGGAGTTTGAGTTGCCGGCAATCAGTTTGAAACAGTATGTGGCAATCAATGCTCCCTTTTATCCCAACTTCAGTTATGATGACCTTCGCAGCTATCTGGGTGTGTTTGAGATGAACGACGAAACCGTTAACCTCAAATCGTTGTCGATGGGTCAGAAAAAGAAAGTGTTTATGAGTTTCGCACTTGCAACCAACACCCGCCTGCTGCTTATGGACGAGCCTACCAACGGGCTCGACATCCCCAGCAAGAGCCAGTTCCGCAAAATCATTGCACGCTGCATGAACGACGACCGCACCATTGTGCTCAGCACTCATCAGGTGCGCGACGTGGATTCGATTCTCGACCACGTGCTCATCATCGACAACAGCCGCACGCTGCTCAACGCTTCGATTGGCGAGATTGGCAGCCGACTTGCCTTTGAGGTGAGCAGCAATGTAGATGGCGCCCTTTATTGGCAACCTACCATTAACGGCAACATGGTGGTGTTCCCCAACGACGGAACCAAGGAAACGATGGTCGACATCGAGATGCTGTTTAATGCAGTGCTCATGGCTCCCGAGCGTATTGCGGCTATGTTCGCCGGCAAATGACTTCAGTTAAAGAAATATTAGTTATTAACTCACTAAAAAAAGAAAGAAAATGAAAGATTCATTCAGCATATCACGCTTCTGGCTTTTGCTCAAGAAGGATTTTGTGGAGAACAAAACGGCATTGGTTATTGGCAGTTTTGCATTGTTTGCTGCGATGTCGTTATTGATGATAATCCTCTCCGTATTTATTGATTCGCCCGACAAAGGTGGCTGTTTAATAGGATATGTGTTAGCCTACCTGTTTGGCATCGGTTGCGCAATTTCGGTGTCGCTGTCGTTTTCGCCAATGCGCACTAAGCAGGGCCGCATATCAATGTTTACGCTTCCTGCCACCACCCTCGAAAAGTATCTCGAACAGATAGTGGTCTACATTTTCGGTTTTGCGGCAGTATATGCCATCTGCGTTGAGCTTGGCGAACTTGTGCGCTTCGTGATTGCTCCGCTGGTGTGGGGCAAGGAGTCGGCTGGCATCTACATCAACCATTTTGCAGTGTTAGGCATGCTGAAGGATGCGTTCAACGACATTCATCTCGTTGAGATGGGCATCACCGGTTCAAAGATTTTCTCGATATGTGTACTTGGCGTGATTGCCGACCTGGGCATCTTCACTCTCGGAGCTGTGTTGTGGCCTAAATTTTCATTCATCAAGACTTATGCAGCCACCTATGTGATAGGCATTGTGTTCTTCATCGCATTCATCGTTGTGGCTTCGGTTGTCGACATCTCCGAGCCAATGATCGAAACATTGTTCTCCGAACTCCTCATCGTGATTATTGTGCTGCAAGTGTTGATTGCAGTGGCTGCGTTTGTGGCTGGCTACTATCTGCTCAAGCGCAAGAATGTGATTCATCCAACAGTGTTCTAAATCGAAAAAATTCTGAAGTTATGAATTTCAAGGAAAACCGACCAATATATATGCAGATTGCCGACCGTATTGCCGACGAGGTGCTGTCGGGGGCGCTGCAAGCCGACTCGCGAATACCTTCGGTGCGCGAATATGCGGCAACAGTGGAGGTGAACGCCAACACGGTGGTGCGCAGCTACGACTATCTGCAGCAAAAGGGCGTGATTTACAACCGCCGAGGATTGGGCTACTTCGTAGCGCCCGATGCAGTGAAAATTGTACACGACATTCGCCGCGAACAGCTGCTTGGCGACGAGCTGAAACAGGTGATGCGCCAGCTGGCTTCGATTGGCATCTCGCCCGACGAGTTGAAAGAAATATATGCTAACTATCTGAAGAGTAATAACGAATAATTGCCCTCCAACATGGAAAACTATAAAAACTTAGTAGCAATAATGAGTGTGATAATTATGGTTCTGCTGGTGCTGTAATACTGCACATAGGGGACTTCGATGGAATACGTTGACATGTAATGAATTACGAGCGGGATTGAGTGCGATTTGCCACATTTGACCCCGCTTTTTTCATTAATTTGAAAAAAAATTTCGTTTTGCTGCAACATTTTTCGGAGTTGCTGCGTCTAATAGGTGTAAAAGCAAAAAATTAACCTAAACAAATAAATAAAAATTTCAGTTATGAGAAAATACATTTCACTTTTATTGGCATTGTTGTTGACATCGAGTGTGTGTGCAACAGCTGCAAACACCAAGGTTGTTGCAAGTGGCAAAATCGTGTCGAAGGAGATTAAAGGAATTGCAGGATTCAAGGAGATTCAAACAAACAGCTCAGTTAGCGTAATCTATCACAATGCTGCCGACACTCGCATAGTGGTGAGCGCAAGCGACAACGTGATTCCTTACATCGAAGTGGTGAAGAATGGTTCGCGCCTCGAAGTAGGCTTGAAAAAAGGCGTTAACGTGAGAGTGAAAAATTCACGCGCCGACCTCAAAGTGAATGTCTATGCTCCCGAAGTAACGGCATTCTCGGTGAAGGGCAGCGGCGGCATAAGAATCGCCACCGACCTGAAGGCTGACCGCCTGGCACTGGGCGTGAGCGGTAGCGGCGACATCGATGCATATAACCTCAGCGCGGGCGAAGTAGCCCTTGGCGTAACCGGCAGTGGCGACATCGAGGTGCGCAATGTGAGCGGCAAGAAGATTGCTCTTGGCGTGACCGGCAGCGGCGACATTGAGTGCAAAGCGGTGAGCGGCGACGTGGTAGCATTGGGTGTAACCGGCAGCGGCGACGTGAAAGTGAGCAGTGTGGCTACCGACGAACTGACGTGCGGTGTTAGCGGCAGTGGCGACATTGTGGTGTCAGCCGGTAATGTTAAGTCGGCAAATTATGGCGTTACGGGCAGCGGCGACATCAAAGCCAGCAGCGTGAGAGCCACCGAAGCTAATGCAGTGGCAAGCGGCAGCGGCGACATATCGTGCCGTGCAATCAAGCAGTTGTCTACTGCAGCCATGGGCAGCGGCAACATCTACTACTATGGCAACCCTGCAAAAGTGGTTGGCAAGAACAAACGTGTGAAAGCACGCAACTGATTATGACATTTTTTCCATTAAGTTAGAGATTGATTCTCAATAACCATCTCTTATAAAAATTTCTGTATAAAATAAGGCTTTCGTTAGCGTGATGTTAACGAAAGCCTTAATTCTTTTATGGAACAAGTCGACAATGCGCTTATCGTGCAATGTCGCTGAGAATTTCGCTCACAGTGGGGTGAATGTGCACCATGTCCTGAAGCTGCTGCAATGTGGCACCGCAGCAAATCAGCGACGAAACTTCTTGCACAATCTCGCTGGCGCGTGCGCCAAATGCGTGGCATCCCACAATTGTGCCGTCGGCGCGAGCGGTGAGCTTCACCATGCCTTCGCCGCTGTTCATGGCAAGGGCACGGCCATTTGAGCGCATAAACCCTTTTTTGAGCACATAGTCGATGCTGGCATCTTTGCACTGCTGCTCCGAAAGACCTACGCAGGCAATTTCGGGATTGGTGAAGATTGCCGAAGGCATCACTTCGAGGCGGATGGTGTCGGCACGACCGATAATGGTGTTCACAGCACGGAAGCCTTGGAAGGTGGCAGCGTGAGCCAGCATCATGCGTCCGTTCACGTCGCCGATGGCGTAGATGCCCGGCACGTTGGTTGCCATGTTGTCGTCAACAGCAATGCCTCGGCGCGAATCGTAGGCAACGCCTGCCGCTTCGAGGTTCAGCCCGTCGACATTCGGCTTGCGACCGGTGGCAACAAGCACCACGTCGGCTTCAATGCGCTCCTCCTTGCCTTTGCGCTCGTAGGTGACGCCGCCGTCGCCAATGGCTTTCACAGCAGCCTGCATGATGAAGTCGATGCCTCGTTTTTCGAGCACTTTGCGGGCGCGTTTGGCAATGTCGGCGTCGACTGCCGGCAAACATTCCTTGAGGAATTCAACCACGGTGACTTTCACGCCATAGCTGTTGAAAATTGAGGCGAACTCCATGCCAATCACGCCTGCGCCCACAATCACCAGATTCTGCGGCAATTGCGGCAGCGACAGCAGTTCGGTTGATGTCACCACAGCGGGCGTTGCGCCCGAGCCTATGGCGTTGGTGGCAAGCAGCTCTTCCGACAGTCCCGGAGGGAATTTCGACGACGAGCCGGTGGCAACGATGATGTTGTCGGCAGTGTATTGTTCGCCGTCGACGGCAACGGTTTTGGCGTCGATAAATTGCGCCTTGCCTCGCACCAGCGTGATGCCAGGTAGTGCGAGAATCGATTCCACAGCCGAGCGCAGCCCCTCGATGATGCCTTGCTTGCGTTGGAGCGCTTCTTGCCAGTTGGCAGGAGCGCCTTCTTGCGCCAATTCGGCATCGTGGGCAAGGCTCTTGGTGGGAATGCAACCGCAGTTGAGGCATGTTCCGCCAGCCTCGGCGGCTTCAATCACAGTCACTTGCAGCCCGTTTTGGGCGGCATATTGCGCTGCACGATAGCCGCCGGGGCCGCTGCCGATTATTATTAGATTAGAGTGTGTCATTGCTTGTCGTCGTTAACAATCATGCGATAGGTGGTGATTGGGTGCATTGCAGCCAGCACATCGTCGACGCGAGTGATTGGCGCATTATGCGGAGCCGTTTTCACCAGTTCAGGCGTGTTCTTGGCTTCGTCGGCAATTTTGCGCATCACCTCAATGAAGCCGTCGATTGTCTGCTTGCTCTCGTTCTCGGTAGGCTCAATCATGAGCGATTGATGGAAGAGCAGCGGGAAATAGATTGTAGGTGCATGGTAGCCATAGTCGAGCAGACGCTTTGCCACGTCCATAGTGGTGACGTCGGTCGACTTGTCCTTCAACCCGTCGAACACAAATTCGTGCTTGCAAACACCCGGAATAGGCAGTTCATACACGTCCTTGAGCGATTCTTTGATGTAGTTGGCGTTGAGAGTTGCCAACGGGCCCACCATCTTGATGTTTTCACGGCCGAGCGTGAGAATGTAGGTGAAGGCACGCAGAATCACCGCAAAGTTGCCGAGGAAAGCGCCGATGTGGTTGCGGGTGACGTCGTATTCGCCGTCCTGCAAATCGTTCACTATGGCAAACTTGCCGTCGTCGAGCTTCTTCACGGTAGGCTTGGGCAGGAATTGCACCATGTCGGCACGCACGCCCACCGGACCGCTGCCGGGGCCGCCACCGCCGTGAGGTGTTGAGAATGTTTTGTGCAGGTTGATGTGCATCACGTCGAAGCCCATGTCGCCCGGACGGCTTGCGCCGAGCATCGGGTTGAGGTTAGCTCCGTCGTAATACATCAAGCCGCCACAAGCGTGCACCAATTCGGCAATTTCAGGTATTTCTTTCTCAAACAGACCGAGGGTGTTGGGGTTGGTCATCATCATGGCGGCAATGTCGTCGCCGAGCAATGGCTTCAAGTCTTCAACATCGACCAAACCGTTGGCGGTGCTCTTCACTTCCACGATTTCAAGACCGCAAACGGCAGCCGAAGCCGGGTTGGTGCCGTGAGCCGAGTCAGGCACAATCACCTTGACGCGTTTGTGGTCGCCGCGAGCTTGATGATACGAGCGAATAGCCATCAGTCCGGTGAGCTCGCCATGAGCGCCGGCACATGGGTTGATGGTGAATTCGGCAAGCCCCGTGAGTTCGCAAAGCGCTTTTTGCAGGTTGTAGTACACCTCAAGGGCGCCTTGGCAAGTGTAGTCGGGTTGCAGAGGGTGCAGATTTTGGAATTGAGGCATCATTGCCACTTCCTCGTTGATGACGGGGTTATACTTCATTGTGCAAGAGCCAAGTGGGTAGAAGCCGTTGTTCACGCCGAAGTTGTTGGCTGAGTGGTTGGTGTAGTGACGCACCACGGTCATCTCGTCGCATTCGGGCAGTTCGGCATCGTTGGCGCGGCGCATTTCGGCAGGCACCTCGTGATGCGGGAAACGGTTGTTGGGCAGCGAGTAGCCACAAGTGCCGGGATGGCTCAATTCGAATATCAAATTTCCGTATAATTTATTGTTCATGGCCTAAAACTGCTTAATAAGTTCAACAAGACGGTCAATTTCCTCTTTGCTGCGACGTTCGGTTACAGCAAACATGATGGTTTTGGCGTCAACTTTCACGCCGCCAAGCACGCCGTTATCAATAAGGTGCTTTTGCAGAGCGTCGACGTCGCCGTTGAAGTCAACGCAGAACTCGTTGAAGAACGGGCGCGAGAATGTGGCGGTGAAACGGCCTGTGGCAAGCAGTTGCTCTTGCAGGTAGTGAGCGCCGTCGTAGGAGAGTTGGGCAGCGTCTTTCACGCCTTGCTTGCCCATGAGGCTCATGTAGATGGTCACCCACAAAGCCATAAGGCTCTGGTTAGAGCAAATGTTTGAGGTGGCTTTTTCGCGACGGATGTGTTGTTCGCGTGCTTGCAGGGTGAGTACAAAGCAGCGGCGGCCTTCGGTGTCCTTGGTGCGGCCAACAATGCGTCCCGGCAGTTTGCGGATGAGTTTCTCGGTGCAGCACATATATCCGGCATACGGACCGCCGAACGACATCGGCACGCCAAGCGATTGCACGTCGCCCACAGCGATGTCGGCGCCCCATTCGCCCGGAGTGCGCAGCAATGCCAGGTCGGCAGCCACGCTGTTGATTACGAACATCGCCTTCTTGGCATGGCAAGCGTCGGCCACGCCGGTGAAGTCTTCAACCACGCCATAGCGGTTGGGTTGTTGCATCACCACGCCGGCAACGCCGCCAGCGTCGAGGCGGGCTTGCATGTCGTTGAGGTCGGTGGCTCCGTCAACGGCGTTGATGAGCTCGATTTCCACGCCGTGGAAGTGTGCATAGGTGAGAATCACGTTGAGGGTGCGAGGGTCGATGGTCGACGACACCAGCACCTTGTTGGCTTTCTTGGCGGCGGCATTAGCCATGAGCACAGCCTCGGCGGTGGCGGTGGTGCCGTCGTACATCGAGGCGTTGGAGATTGCCATGCCGGTGAGTTCAGCCATCATCGATTGGAATTCGAAGATGTAGTGAAGTGTGCCTTGCGAAATTTCGGCTTGATAAGGGGTGTAGGAGGTGAGGAATTCCGAGCGCTCAATGATGCTTGGAATCACAGCCGGGGTGTAGTGGTCGTAGACGCCGGCACCGGCAAAGCAGGTGAGCTGCTTGTTGCTGCCAGCCAATCGGGCGAACAGCTCGCGTATCTCGAGCTCGCTTTTTGCCTCGGGCAGGTTGTATTCCTTGCGGAAACGTATGCACTCGGGCACGTCGCTAAACAGCTCGTCGAGCGAGGTTACACCAATACGGGCCAACATCGCTTGGATGTCGGCCTCGGTATGTGGAAAATACTTATATGCCATAAAGCAATGAGTGTGAATGAATTGTGCTATGAAATGAAATTATTCGTTGGCGCAGAATTCTTCGTATGCCTTGGCATCCATGAGGTTGTCGAGTTGCGATGGGTCGCTGAGTTCCACCTTGATAATCCAGTTGGCAAAGGCGTCCTTGTTAACCAATCCGGGTTCGTCTTCGAGGGCTTCGTTGATTTCAACAACGGTGCCGCTCACCGGCGAGATGAGGTCGCTGGCTGCCTTTACGCTTTCGACGGCGCCAAATTCTTCGCCTGCTTCAACTTCGTCGTCAACTTCGGGCATGTCAACGTAAACCACTGTGCCAAGAGCGTGTTGTGCATAGTCGCTGATGCCAATATATGCTACGTTGCCTTCAACTTTAACGTATTCGTGTGTCTCTGAGTAGTAGAGACCTTCTTGAAATGTTGCCATAAAATCTGTTTTATTTGTTATTTGGTTAAATATTATTTTTTGTAATGTTTGTCGTAGAATTTCTTCTTGGTTATAACGCCAGGGAATGTCTTTTTGCGAATTTGCACTTCCACGGTGTCGCCCATTTGCAACGAAGCGTCAACAAGTGCCACAGCGCAGCTCTTTTCCACCGAAATCAGGCGGTAGCCGGTGGTTACTTCGCCCACTGGTTGTCCGTCCTTGAGCACTGTGTAGCCATGACGAGGCACAGCGTTGCCTTCGAGCTCAATGCCGCGCAGGCGTTTGCTCACGCCTTCTTGCTTCTGCTTGATGAGGGCGTCGCGGCCAATGAATTCCTCTTTGTCGAGCTTGCAGAACATGCCCAAGCCAGCCATGATAGGCGAAATCTCGTCGCTGAGCTCGTCGCCGTAGAGCGGCAGACCCACCTCGAAGCGCAGAGTGTCGCGGCAGCCCAGTCCGCAGGGCTTGCAGCGTCCGCTTGCCATAAGGCTATCCCACATGCTGTTGATGAGCGCGTGCGAAGCGTAGATTTCAAAGCCGTCCTCGCCGGTGTAGCCGGTGCGCGACACAATCACGGTTTCGCCGTTCACTTCAAGAGTCTTAACGGTGTAGAACACCAGTTCTTTGCAAGCCAAGCCAAGCACTTCCTCAACCACAGCTTCCGATTCCGGACCCTGCACGGCAAGTTGTCCGTAGTAGTCGCTTTGGTGGTCGATGTTCACGTTGTAGCCCTGTGCCTGCTCGTTAATCCAAGCCACGTCTTTATCGATGTTGGCGGCATTGATTACAATGAAGAAGTCGCCGTCGGCCATCTTATACACCAGCAGGTCGTCGACCACGCCACCGTGAGGGTAGCACATCATGCCGTAGTATATCTTGCCATCGGGAGCGCCGGTGATGTCGTTGGTGAAAATGTGGTTCACAAATTTTTCGGCGTCGGCGCCGGTGACGCGCACCTCGCCCATGTGCGAAACGTCGAACACGCCACAATGCTGGCGCACTGCATTATGTTCATCAATGATTGATGAATACTGAATTGGCATATCGAAGCCGCCGAAAGGCGAAATCAAGGCTCCTAAAGCCACATGTTTGTCGTAAAGACAAGTTCTCTTGTTCATAAAAAAGATAAGTGTTTATGGTAGGTTATTTTGTTTATAATTATATTTAGTTGTCGCTTTTGGTTGTCGAGGGCTTCTGTTTTGCCCTTGGGTGGGAGGGCAACGTCGCTGCGCCAAGGGCGCTATTTGCCGTAGATGAATTCCGGTTTGAGGTATTCTTCTTCGATTTTTCGTATCTCTGCCACGTCGTGTAGTGTGAGCAAATGCTCGCTGGTGCACACATGCTGGCGCAGGCGGCTTTTGATTTCCTCAAGACTCATCGAGGTGTGGTCCTTGAGCAGGGTGATGCGTTGGCGCACGCTTTCCACACCGTGCTTCTGCAGCTTTTCCTTGCTCGGAGTGATGGCAGAAATCATGTTCTTCATCACCGTGTCGTAGAGCAGGGTGCCGTGGGCAATGATTCGCCCGGGCAGGTGATAGATGGCATTGCCGCTCACCTTGGCATCGCCAATGAGCAGGTCGTTGTTCTGGGTTATCACGGTGTCGATGCCCAAAATGGTGCTAAGAGCATCTGCCACCACGCCCATATAGTGGTCGAAAGTCTTCTCTACGTTATCGTCGCGTGTTATGTAGGAGAGCATCACATTGTTGCGGTCGGCATATACGCATCCGCCACCGCTTTTGCGGCGATAGAATTGAATGCCATTCTCCTTGCAATAGTCGATGTTCACTTCGTTTTCAATCACCTGGTGGCGGCCGAAAATCACTGTCGGCTCCACCTGCCACATAAAGAAACAATCGTCGTCATCAACAAGCGTCTGTGCCACATATTCTTCCATGGCAAGGTAGAAGCAAAGCCGGTGTTGCTCGTCGTTGGGTAAGCTTACGTATTTCATAGGTTATGCAATAACAACAATGCAAATATATAGCAAATATTCTGCATTGCAATTCTTTATCGACAAATTTTTATTATTGCTCTACGATTGGCAATTTTGCCTCGGTCCAGCCGATGAAACCGTTGTCGAGCTCCACCACCCGGAACCCTTTTTGCACTAAAATTTGGGCTGCCTTTTTGCTGCGTCGACCGCTGCGGCAATACACAGCCACGGTGCGTTTGGCGTCGAGGTTGGCAACAGCTTTTTCGGCAAAATCGGGCTGCAGCACATCCACATTCACCGCGCGGGCAATGTGCCCTTCGGCAAACTCGTCGGCAGTGCGGGCGTCAACCACCTGCACCGTAGTGTCGGCAATCACTTTCTGGAATTCTTGCGGCGTGATTGAAGTGAAATCGGCGGCACCGCAACTTCCCATAGCGCCAAACAGGCAGCTGAGCAGGGCAAAGATTGAATGTCTCATTATTTTGGGTTTTTGTTTAGTGAGAATAGTTTCTTCAGTCGTTTCACGCCCTCAACGCCAAGAATGGTGAGCCCGGCATACTGAAAAGTCTTTGCCAGCCCGAACAGCACCGTCCACATCACCGCTTTGGTGGCAGCCGACGTAGGCAGCGCCGCCTGAGCAAACGAGGCGATGTAGAAGGGAATGCAGCACAGCGTCACAATCGCCCCAGTGCGGAACGAAAGCGACGCCAACCATCGGCGTATGCGCTCAACAACCTTTTTCATTATCTTTCTTTTTTTGCAAAGATAGTGCCAGCGAGAGCAGAATCGCCAAGCGAGGGCTTGAGCGTTATGCCGAGCGCCGCCTATTTTCGCAGTTATACTGCAAAGATACAAAATCTTGCCGAATTTTAGGCTGCCGCCCATTCGGTATTTGGCATAAAATAATCCATTGTGCTGGCAAAGGCTGTGGATAAAGTCAATAGGCTCTACGGCGCGGGTGTAATGTCCACACGGTGGCTGACGTTGAGGGCGATAGATTTCTTGCTTTGAGGAATTATAGTTATCTTTGCCACGATGAAAATGAAAATCGTAATATTGCTGGTTGCATTGCTGGCGATTGGCCGCATGCCGGCGCAAACGCCTGTCGACTCAACGGGGGCGGTGCTGGTTCAGGACAGTGCGTATATAGCCTCTCAGACTGCCGAGATTGAGCGTTTGCTTGCCGAGGTGCGCGTGCGTCAGGTGCTTGATTCGCTGGCTGCTCAGTATGCCCCTACGCCTCGTTTCAGGGCGAAAGATGTGGTGTTGCCGACAGCGCTGCTTGCAGTGGGTACGGTGGCTGTGTGGGAGCATAATATGTGCAAGGCAAAGCGTCATATCCACGACCGCCTCGAAGCAAGCCACACTCGCGTTGACGACTATCTGCAATGGGCGCCGCTGGCGGTGGGCATTGGTATGCACATCGGCGGTTTGCGCAGCCGATATGCGCCGCTCGACGATATGCTTGCCACGCTCAACAGCGTTGCGCTGATGTATGGCGTGGGCGCTGCAATGAAGTATGGCATTCGCGAGCCGCGGCCTTACGACGCCACGGAGCGCAACAGTTTCCCCTCGGGGCATACTGCCCGGGCGTTTCGTTCGGCTGAGATGTTGCGCATGCAGTATGGCAATTGGTGGGGGCTGGGCGGTTATGCCATTGCCACCACGGTGGCTTACTTGCGACTGCGCAACGGCAAGCATTGGTTAAACGACGTGGTGGGCGGTGCCGGACTGGGCATCTTGTGCGCTCGCGCCGGATATTGGTTGGTGCCTCTTGAGAAGCGGTTGCTCGGTTGGGAAAACCGCACTCAAGTGATGTTTGGCGCCGTGCCGTATTACGACCCTGCAAACCGGGCCTTTGGAGCTTCGATGGCAATGCGATTTTAGTTGTTTTGGGAACTATTATAACCTCTTTTTCACAACATATAGTCGAGAAGTATGAAACGAAAGATATGCATAGTGACAGGCACGCGAGCCGACTGGGGATTGCTCAGTCCGGTGGCGCAGATGCTTAACCGGCGTAGCGACGTGGAGCTGCAGATTATTGCCACAAACATGCACTTGAGCGAGAAATATGGCAGCACCTGGCATGAGATTGAAAACGACGGGCTGCACATCACGCGCATGGTGCCGATGGCTGTTGAGGGCGACGGAGCAGCAAGCACGGTGAACGCCATGAGCCAGTGCATGAGCGGCATGGCGCAAGTGCTCGACGAGCTGCGTCCGCACTTGCTGCTGATTCTGGGCGACCGCTACGAGATGCTTGCCGTGGCGAGCACGGCGCTGATTTTCGGCATCCCCATTGCGCACATAGCAGGAGGAGCGGTGAGCCAGGGCGCTTACGACGAAAGCATTCGCCACAGCATCACCAAGATGAGCCACATCCACCTCACCGAAACCGAAGCCTATCGCCGCCGCGTGATTCAGTTGGGCGAAAACCCCGAGCGGGTGCACAACGTGGGCGCTATGGGTGTGTATAACATCACCCACATGCAATATCCATCGCGTGAGGAACTTGAGCAAGAGCTGGGCACATCGATTCCTGAAGGCACGTTGCTGTGCACGTTCCATCCAGCCACACTCGACAGCGTGCCGCCGCGCACCCAGTGCGAAAATCTGCTGCGTGCCCTCGACCGCTTCCCGCACAATAAAGTGATTTTCACCTATCCTAACAACGACACCAACGGCGAAGTGATTATCCAACTCATCAACGCCTATGCCGATGCGCACCCCGAGCGCGTGGCAGTGTTTCCGTCGCTGGGTATGCGCCGCTATTTGTCGGCGTTACACCTGGTGGCTGCCGTGGTGGGCAACTCGTCGAGCGGCATTGTTGAGGTGCCGTCGATGGGCATACCCACGCTCAACATTGGCATTCGCCAACAGGGCCGCTTGGCTGTCGAATCGGTGGTGAACTGCGGCGTCGACGAGCAGCAGATTGCCGACGGTTTGCACAAGGTGCTAAGTCCCGAATGGCGCGAGCATTGCCGACAGGTGGCTAATCCCTACGAGCAGCCCGACACGCTGCAAAAAATTGTTGACGCGGTGTGCAACACTCCGCTCAACGACATCATCACCAAACCATTCTACGACTTGAAATGAAACCGTTATTTGTAATCCCTGCCCGTGGCGGCAGCAAGGGTATTCCCGGAAAAAACATAAAGCCGCTTGGCGGCAAACCGCTCATTGCCTATTCGGTGGAAGTGGCGCGTCAACTGGCGCCCGACAGCGACATCTGCGTGAGCACCGACGACCTTGCCATTGCCGATGTGGTGCGTGAAATGGGTCTGGAGGTGCCGTTTATGCGCCCCGACTATCTGGCAACCGACAACTGTGGCACCTACGAGGTGCTGCTGCATGCTGTGGATTTCTTTGAAAAACTTGGCAGAAACTACGACACTATGGTGCTGCTGCAACCCACTTCGCCGTTGCGCACCGCCGACGATGTGCGCCGATGCCTCGAGGCATACACTCCCGACGTAGATATGGTGGTGACGGTGGTGGAGGCGGCATCGAACCCCTATTATAACTGCTACGAAACCGATGCTGACGGATTCCTGCACATCTCAAAGGGCGACGGCTCGTATGTGCGCCGCCAAGATGCCCCAAAGGCGTGGGAATATAACGGCGCCGTGTATGTGATTAATATCGACAGCCTCAAGCAGATGCCGCTGAGCAAGTTCCCGCGCCGCCGAATGGTGGAGATGGAGCGCAGTCGCTCAATCGACCTCGACACCCCGCTCGATTGGATGGTGGCTGAGGCAGTGGTTGCCCAGATGCAAAAGTGAGGCAACGCTCTGCGATAAAATAGTTTGTTTTTTTGATTCTTCTCGTGAAAATATATGACTGAAACCGAAGTGTTTACTGCCACGCTGCCAAATGGGCTGCGTGTGGTGCATGTGCCCGGACGGGGCGGCGTGACCTGCTGCGGTGTTGCCGTGAATGTGGGCAGCCGCGACGATGCCCCCGGCAAGCACGGAATGGCTCATTTCGTTGAACATACAATATTCAAAGGCACTGCCCATCGCAGCGCATGGCACATAATCAACCGCATGGAAAGTGTGGGCGGCGAACTCAACGCCTACACCACCAAAGAGGGCACCGTGGTGTATTCAATTGCTCCTAACGAGCACCTGCCGCGAGCCACCGAACTGATTGCCGACTTGGTGCTGAACTCCGAATTTCCGGCTGCGCAGCTCGACCGCGAACGCGAGGTGGTGATGGACGAGGCGGCTGCCTATCGCGACACGCCATCGGAAGCTGTTTACGACGATTTTGAGGACATGTTTTTTGCCGGCAGCGGACTCGGGCACAACATCTTGGGCAACGAGCAACATCTGCAAAGCATCAGTTCCGACGATTGTCGCGCATATCTGCGCACTCATTATGTGCCCGAAAATATGGTGTTTTTTGCCTACGGCAACTTCCCCAGCCAAAAGGTGATGCGCCTTGCCGAGCGCCATTTTGGTGCGGCAACCGGCAGCCTGAAGCGCGAGCCGCGTCGCCAGCCACTGACGGTGGAACCATTCAACCGTACCATCAACATCAATTCGCACCAATGCCACACCGTGGTGGGAGCGCGCCTGTTTGCGCTCAACGACCCGCGCCGCTACGCCATGGCGCTGCTCAACAATATGCTTGGCGGTCCCGGCATGAACTCGCTGCTCAACGTGCAGCTGCGCGAGCGCCGCGGCATGGTCTACACCGTGGAGTCGAACATGTCGCTGATGACCGATTGCGGAATGTTTCAGATATATTTCGGCTGCGATGCCCACCACTTGCAGCCATGCCTGCGCATCACCGGAAATGTGATTGACCGCCTTGCGTCGACGCCACTCACCGAGCGCCGCCTCGATGCCGTGAAGCGCCAATACCTCGGGCAACTGCTTGTGGCAAGCTGCAGCGGCGAAGCGCTGGCATTGAGCGCCGCCAAAAGCATGCTTTATAGCGGCAAAGTGTTCTCGCACAAGCAAACAACCGACAGCATACTTGCCGTCACGCCCACCGACGTGATGCAAGCCGCCCAGCTCCTCACCCGCGACCGCTGGTCAACACTCTCGTTTGTGTGAAAAAAAACGAGGCTGTGTCGAAAATTTTTCAGGAGCGTTAGTTGCGTTGTTGCTCCATGGCGGTTGATATTCATGTGAATATCTATTTCGACACACCCTCGGTGCACTATTTCATTTATAAAAATTAAGCAGCTTTCAAGCCGGTGGCTATGATGAACCGATTATTTCTTTTCGGGCACATACCATTTAGTGAGGCAATTGTTTTTTGTTGACACCACAAATTTGAAGACAGTTGCCGAAGGATATTTGTTGAGGTCGACAGTGCATTGTTCCTTTTTGGAAAGTGTGCGCGCCACTACCGAATATTTGTCGACGTCGCCCGAAGCAAACTTGTTGGTGGTGGCAAGGTAAACGGTGGCGATGTTGTAAGCCGAGTCGCTCTTCCAGCGCAAGGTTGCGATTCCGTCTTTCACGTCGATGCTCAGGTGGTGGAGGTCGGTTTTACCCACAAATGGTGTTCCGTCGAGTTCGAAACGGCGGTCGCGCGGCAGTTCCCAGCCCATCCACGAGCAAATGGTGGGATGAATGTCGACGAGCGCCAGCGAGCCGTCGGAGAAATGCGTGTTCACGCCGCTCACGTTGGTCGAAATCCACACGGTGCGCTCGCGGTCGCTCTGTCCGCCATGGCCGTAACCGTTGTCGGTGCGTCCGTGGTCGGTGGTTACAATCACCATCCACTCCTCATCGAAGTTGGCTTCGCGATATTTCACAGCATCCCAAATCTGCTTGAGTTGGGCATCGGTGCGTTGCACATAGTAGTCCATAAAGTCGCTGTTGCCATAGAGATGGAATCCCGAGTCGGTGTACCACAGATACACCCACGAGAGGTCGGGGGCATTTGCGCGGACACATTCGGCAGCTTTTTTGCACACAAGCGAGTCGATGTCAAAAATGTGAAGTTCGTCCTTTTTTGGTCGGAAATTGATGGTGTCGAGTTCAAACCCGTCGGCAACATAGTCGATTTTCAGGTTGCCGGTTTGCGGTTTTCCCTCGCCGATGAGCACGGTGCGATTGTCCACCCAGCTCGAGAACAAGCCTGTGGTGAAGTTGCGTTTTTGCTCCTTGGCAACGCGGAACAATGTCCAGTAGTTGTAGTTAGGGTTTAGGTTGGAGTTGCCGTTCACGTTGTGCTTGTTCATCCAAGTTCCGGTGAGGATGTTGGTGTAGCCGATGGCTGATATGGTAGGGGTGAGCGAGTATCCGTTCTTGTCGCCGCCGGTGTAGGCACGCGAGTAGTGCCCTTTCGAGGCGATATCGAAGATTACAGGAGTGTGCAGGCGTTCGATGTAGTCGGCAGGAATGCCGTCGACCACAATGTAGATGGCTTTGCGCTCTTTGGCGTAACTGTTTACGATTGCTAAGCTCAGAAGCGCAATTGAAAGTAGATGTTTAAGTT
>JBJECZ010000129.1:0-24074 GCA_051871555.1 Muribaculaceae bacterium
TAATGAATTCCATTTTCATCCCCTTTGGCGAAAGCCGTTCATGTCCGTTTCATATATTATATATTTTATAATGTGCGTGCAAAGTTAGTGCATTTGGCGAGGCAATGAACAATGTGAGGCAATTATTTTGTTGCGAAAGGATGATGAATTAAGGCAAATAATCGCTATTTTTGTTGATGCTATACAAAAAACCTCTACGCCTTTGCCCAGATAGGGCAGGCGGGTGTGGAAAACCAAATGACATTGAAAATAGATGATTAAACTACGATTTTACATTGCATTGGCATTGATGATGACCGCCATGGCTGCCGTGGCGCAACAGGCAGTGCCCGACTCGCTGCTGCGGCGCTATGCTGCCGCGATGCTGATGGTGGGTTTCAAGGGCGACAGCATCACTCCGGAGAGCGATGCGGTGCGCTATGTGCGCGATTTGCACGTTGGCGGAATAATATTGTTTGATGTCGACCTCACAGGCACCAAGCAGTTGGGCTCGCGCAACATCACCACGCGCCAGCGGCTGCGGCAACTCACCAGCCAGTTGCGCAGCTACAGCAGCGAGCCGTTGCTCATAGCACTCGACCAGGAGGGCGGGCGAGTGGCGCGCCTGAAACCGCAGTACGGCTATCAGCCCACGGTGAGCCATCGCTATTTGGGCACGGTGAACAATCGCGACACCACTATGGCGTATGCCCGATTGATGGCCGACGAGTTGGCGTGGTCGGGCATAAACATGAATTTGGCTCCCGACATTGATGTGAACGTCAACGCCGAGTGTCCGGTGATAGGGCTGCTTGGGCGCAGTTTCTCGGCTGATACGACAGTGGTGGCGCAGAATGCCGAGTGGTTTATCGATGCACATCATGCTGCCGGCGTGGCGTGTGCGGTGAAGCATTTCCCGGGGCATGGAAGCAGCGCTGCCGATTCGCACTACGGACTCACCGACGTAACAGGCACATGGCAGCCCGGCGAGCTGCATCCCTTTAGGCAGCTTATTGCCCACGGCAAGCTTGATGCTGTGATGACGGCGCACATCTTCAACCGCCAGCTCGATGCCGAATTGCCGGCTACGCTGTCGCACAGCATGCTCACCCGGCTGCTGCGCAACCGTCTGGGTTTCAATGGCGTGATTCTCACCGACGACATGTATATGCAAGGCATTGTGGACAACTACGCCATCGAAGACGCCATTGTGCTTGCCATCAATGCCGGTGCCGACATGCTGGTGATGGGCAACAACATCACCACCGGCTACGAGCCCGAACGCCCGTTCAGGGTAACGCAGATTATAGTCGACGCCGTGAAGGCTGGCAAGATTAGCCTCGAGCGCCTACGCGAGTCGTATGAGAGAATCAAAACTCTAAAAAATCGACTAAAATAAACGCTGTCTGTTAAACTTTTTGTTAATTTTAGTGTCAAATTTAACAAAAGAGAGATGACGAAACGACATTTTGATTAACAACTTAAAATATTAGGAATTATGAAAACTGTAATCAGAAACATCGTAGTTAATTCCCTGTTGGTAATGGGAATGGTGATGGCAACCTCTACAGTTTCAGCACAAACTCGTGAGAGGAACGGCCGTTCGGTGAGCGGAACACGCACACAAGTGACGAACAGCACCAGTGGCAGCGCCACCGTTAGTTCTCCACGCAAAGATGTGGCAACGTCGTCGGGCAGCGCATCGTCGACACGCGGCACCACGGTGACCACTCCGCGCGAATCGGCAAAAGTGGCTGGACGCAACACCTCGGTCAGCTCGAGCAACACCACCGGCAAGGTGGGCAACATAAACCGCCCCGTTACAAACAACAGCGGTAACAGCAGCGCAAACCATTGGCCCAACGACAACAAGCCAACAGTGAGCAGCAACCGCGTGGGCGGCAATGGCAGCACCAGTCGCCCAGCCGACAACAAGAACGTGACAGGCAGCCCAAGCGACTTGCGCAAAGGGTCGAATGCACGTCCCGGCACGCTCAATGGTCCAAGCTATCACGTCGACCGTCCGGAGTATCATGGCAGCGTAGTCACCCGTCCATCGTCGTGGCATACGCCAGTGGCTCCACCGGTGCGCACTCATCGCCCAGCCGACTTCATCATATCGCGTCCAAAGGCACCTAAGGGCTATCGTCCGATGGCAACGGCTCCAATCATCAGCGGAGTGTTTGGTTTGACTTTCGGCTATACATATTACAACTCGCTCGACTATCTGTTTAATCGCGGTTATGAGATTGACGGCTACGACGGAGAAAAGGTGTATCTGCGCAACGTGAACGAGCTGAACTATTTCTGGCCCGATGCAGTGCTCGAGTATTCAAGTCGCGGCTATCTCGAAGAAGCCGAACTCTACTACTCGACACGCTACAACGACAATTCGCGTTTCACTCGTCTTTTCAGCGACCTGTGCCGAATGTATGGCGCACCGGTCATCTACAAGACCAGTAGCAGCAAGATGGAAGCTTCGTGGTATGGAGGCGATTTCCGTGGCTATATCTCGCTCACCTATCGCTACAAGGACGGTCGTTACTACACCATTCTGGGCTACGGCGATTGATTGTCATTTCGGCCTTTGGTTGAAGCAACGCTGGCTGTTCGCCTGAAAAAAATATTTATTGATTACTTGTCCCCCAGCTCGTGCAGCAATGCCACTTGCTGGGGTTTCCTTTTTTCTCGCTGTTTTTTAGCGCTTTAAAGTGAGCTATTATTGACAGCTGACAACGACCGATTTATAGATGACAAGCACTGGCAAAGTGTGCGCCTAAAAAGCAAAAAAATGCAAAATATGGCATTTTCTGGGGCTTTTGCATGCATTGTAGGGCTTAAGACAGGGTAGTGGCTGTTAAACCATTACTTTCGGCGTTAGTCATAATAATAACAACACTAAGCGAACCGATAAACTGAATTATAAACGCATAAACAAATAAGAAAGATGAGACGATTCACATTGACAACAGCAATAAGCGCACTGCTCGTGTCGGGCATGATGCTCACGGCAGGCAATGCATTGGCACAGCGCCGTGGAGGCGACCGCGGCGAACGTCGCTCTGCTGCGGTGTCGGAGCAAAGCAGCCAACGCACAGCAACAACCATCAGCCGTGGCGACGACAATCGCCGCGAACGCAGCACAGCCACACGCAGCGGTGGCGACCGTGTGAGCCGCGACAACAAGCGTGGCGAAGTGAGCAACTGGCCGAAGGTGAATCGTGGCAGCAGCGGCATCAACGATGCCGGCTCGCGCGAGCACCGTGCATCGCAGTCGCGTGGCGACGCAATGCGCCGTTCATTCGACGAACGTCGTCAGGTGGGTAACAACGGTGGCGGAAATGTGGGAAATCGCCCCGACAACAATAACCGCCCTGGTGGCAACATCAGCGACCGTCCCGGTGGAGGTAACGGTGGCAGCCGTCCCGGCGGCAATGTTGGAGCCGGTCGCCCCGGTGGCAATCGTCATAACGGCGGCAATGTTGCAGCAGGTCGGCCAGGCTATCATATAGGAGGCGGAGATATGCGCCCCGGTGGACCTGGACACGGTCACAAACCAGCCCCCGACCATCATGGAGTGATTCGTCATCGCCCATCGTCGTGGCATACGCCAGTGGCACCGCCTCACCGCAGCTTCCGTCCGGTGCATCATCACATTTGCCGTCCGGTGCCGCCTCCAGGATTCCGTCCATGGCACCGTGCCCCCATTATCAGTGGCATTCTTGGCTTGACTTTTGGCACAGCTTACTATACCTCGCTCGACTATCTGTTCACCCGCGGATATGAGATTGACGGCTACTATAACGGCGTGGTTTACTTGCGCAACATTCAGGAGCTCAATTGCTTCTGGCCCGACGTGATGCTCAACTACGGCAGTAGCAACGCCCTTGGCAGCGCCGAATTCCACTATTCAACCTCCTACGACGACCTTGGTCGATTTAACCGCCTCTATAGAGACCTCTGCGCACGCTATGGGCAACCGGTCACCTATGCCGAAGACTCCGAAGGCATACGCTCTACGTGGTACGGCGGCAACGCACGCGGATTTGTTTCGCTTGAATACTACTACAACCGCGGCCGCTACTACACCACGCTGAGCTACGGCAACTAAACGAAAATACATCTGTTTAATAATATTGTAAACACACAATTAGTTCACCCTCTCTCCAAGGCACACACTGCAAGGGCCGCACCGAACCACTCGATGCGACCCTTTTTCGCTATTGTCAACTTTGTAACATATCACGAATCATCAACAATGCTCTTGTGCAAAGTCAAGTCAACTTAGATATGCAGGGATGTGTTATCCGTCAATCCCTAATCCTTCTTTTGAAAAGAATGCCTCCACAGCGTACAATGGGATGTTTTCCATCCATTGCTGGTTGATATAAGGTAACATTGAGCATCGTAGAGCCTTTAGTGAATATTTGGCAAACTCATTGTGAATGAATGCCGAGAGTGATTTTGAGCGGACATTGTCTTCAGCCTTCACCTCTACGGGTATTACACGTTTGCCTCCTTGCACTACAAAATCTACCTCAAGTGGCGAATTATCCTTACTATAATAAAACACTTCTTCGGCAATGCAGTCAGAATCCTCCAATGATTTTATCTGATTCATGACATAGTTTTCAGTGAATGCACCCTTAAATTCGGTGAATGCACCCATGCCCAAAAGCATTTCACTTGAACGTGCTCCACAGAGACATGCCAGCAAGCCAACGTCGTGCATAAATACCTTGAATGCCGAGTTGTCGGCGTAGAACTTCAATGGTTCTTCGGGTTTTGAAATACGACATACCTTGTAAATCAGTCCTGAATCAACAAGCCATTGTATCGATTTTTCGTATTCGGCCGACCTTGCTCCTTTTTTGACTGCTCCAAATATGAATTTTCGGTTTTCTTTAGCCAACTGTGAAGGTATGCTGTTCCATATCAACCGAATTCTTTCAACTTCCGTTTTGGTATGCTTGCCCATATCGCCAAAATATGTGCTGAGTATGGCTTTCTGCACGCTCCGGGTTTCCTGTGCATTATGGCTTTCTATCCATGTGGCCACTGCTTCGGGCATTCCGCCTGCGAAAAAATATTGGCGTAGGTATTCCACAAGAGTTTCGTGATGGATTGACAGCTCTTCCCACTTAAGATTTCGCAATGATTCAGCTAGGAGTTCTCTTCCGTTAGCCATCAAAAACTCGTCAAATGTCATGGGGTACATCTTCAGATTGTCAATTTTGCCCACTGGATAGCTCTCATCCTGGCGTAATGTTATTCCCAACATCGACCCTGCTACCACGACATGAAGAGAGCGCAAGTCTTCGCAGAAATATTTCAATGCAGGAATGCCATTTTTCACTTCTTGTATCTCGTCGAAAAAAAGCAATGTCTTGCCCGGGATAATGCTGCATTCGTTGTATTGCTCCAATTGGTAGATAACACGTTTTATATTGAAGTCGGTAAACAATGATGAGGCAAAAGGGTTGTTATGGCAGTTTACATATACGAAATTGTCAAATTCATTATTGCCAAACTCTTTTATGATATAGGTCTTTCCTACCTGCCTTGCACCAAGAAGTACAAGTGGCTTATGGCGTGGATTGCTTTTCCATTCCACTAATTTTTTGTATATTTTTCTTTTCATCTTTATATCCTGTTTTGTTATGTATGCAAAGTTATTGAAAATGAACCAAATATGCAAATTATTCACATTTTTATGAACGTTCAACGGAGCGAAAACCACATTTTTATGAACGTTCAATGAAGCAAAGACCACATTTTTATGAACGTTCAACGGAGCAAAAACCACATTTTTATGAACGTTCGGCAGTGTGGATGGCACATTTTCTGACGTCGTATGTGATAATGTGGTTTTCCGCCCACCGCAGCGGAAACTCGAGATGAGGATTCGCGGCATTGTCTACTGTGAAATTTTTGTAAAGTTTTTTGGGAAATTGTTTGCAAAATGAAACGGAATGATTAACTTTGCCGATGTGTTTTAGCGAAATAACGAAAACTGCGAGATTTATGTTTATTGTCCATTCACATCATTTGCATCATCACAGAATCCTATGGCGGGATGCTGCAGCAAAGTGTGTGTAAATATGGCGTAGACCGAAAACAAGTTTTCAAGGAAGCCGTTTATGAAAGATTTTGCCCGATGTCCCGCTCGATGGTGAGCAGGATGTCGGTTGATTTTTTTATAGGGCAAGGTGAATTGAGAATAGGAATATTAACAAACAAAAAACAAAGATATATGTTACGCATAGCAGTGCAATCGAAGGGCCGCCTCTACGACGAGACGATGGAGTTGTTGGGCGAAGCCGGAATTAAACTTGTGGCGGTGAAGCGCACCTTGCTGGTGCCTTCGCGCAATTTCCCTGTTGAGTTGTTGTTTCTTCGCGACGACGACATCCCCGAGAGTGTGGCGTCGGGCACAGCCGACATTGGCATCGTTGGGCTCAACGAGATGATGGAGAAAAAGAAAAACGTGACGCTGTTGCGCCGCCTGGGTTTCAGCAAATGCCGCTTGTCGCTTGCCATACCCAAGCGCGTCGACTACGACGGGCTGCAGTGGTTCAACGGCAAGAAGATAGCCACGTCGTATCCGGTGATTCTTGGCGAGTTCCTGAAGGAAAGGAGCATCGAAGCCGATATTCACGTCATAAGCGGGTCGGTTGAGATTGCTCCGGGCATCGGATTGGCTGACGCCATTTTCGACATTGTGTCGAGCGGTAGCACGCTGGTGAGCAACAATCTGGTTGAGGTGGAAACAGTGGTCGATTCGGAAGCGGTGCTCATTGGCGGCAGTCGCGAGCTTTCGGCTGAAAAGCGTGAGGTGCTTGAGGAACTGTTGTTCCGCATCGAGGCTGTGAAGGCAGCCGACAGCAAGAAATATGTGCTGATGAATGTGCCGCGCGAGAAGCTCGACGAGGTGCTGGACATCTTGCCAGGCATCAAGAGTCCCACCATTCTGCCGCTTGCCGACAGCAGTTGGTGCTCGGTGCACTCAGTGGTGAAGGAGAAGCAGTTTTGGGAGATTAGCGGTAAACTGAAAAACGCCGGCGCCGAGGGCATCTTGGTGCTCGACATCGAAAAAATGATTCTTTAATACACATTTAGGCACAGAAAAAATATGAACCAGAATATAACTACAATAAAATATCCGGCACGCAGCCAGTGGCAACAGCTCATGACCCGTGCCGTGCTCAACACCGACGAACTGCAGACGGTGGTGGGCGACATCGTTGCCGAGGTGAAGAGCCGAGGCGATGAGGCGTTGCGCGACTATGCGCGCCGTTTCGACGGGGTGGAGCTCGCCGACTTGCGCGTCAGTGATGACGAGATTGCCGAGGCAGCGCAGCTTGTGAGCGATGAGCTGAAGCAAGCCATTGCCGTGGCGGCAGCCAACATCGAGCGATTTCACGCTGCGCAGGCCATGCAGCCTGTGGTGGTGGAAACTGTGCCGGGCGTGCGCTGTGAGCAGCGTGCAGTGGCAATCTCGAATGTGGGATTGTATATCCCCGGAGGCAATTCGCCGTTGTTTTCAACGGTGCTGATGCTGGTGGTTCCGGCACGCATTGCCGGTTGCCGGCACATTGTGCTGTGCACGCCTCCGGGCAAAAATGGCAAGGTGCATCCTGCCATACTTTATGCTGCGCAGTATGCCGGTGCCACCGAAATATATAAGGTGGGTGGAGCGCAGGCGGTGGCAGCCATGGCTTACGGCACCGAAAGCATTCCGCAGGTGTCGAAAATCTTTGGTCCCGGCAACCGTTTCGTGATGGAAGCCAAGATGCAGGTGAGCCGCGGCGGCGTGGCAATCGACATGCCCGCCGGACCGTCGGAGGTGATGATTATTGCCGACGGCAGCGCCGATGCCGAGTTTGTGGCAAGCGATTTCCTGTCGCAAGCCGAGCACGGTCCCGACAGCCAGTCGATATTGCTCACCAGCGACGAGCGCCTCGCTGAGCGTTTGCCCGAGGTGATTGAACAGTGCCTCGCCAAACTGCCTCGACAGGAGATGATGCGCCGCTCGCTCAGTCACAGCCACGTTATCTTGCTTGCCTACGACGATGAGATAATGGCATTTGCCAACGAATATGCACCTGAGCACCTGATAATCAACACTGCCAATGCCGAGGAATTGGCGGCACGTGTGACGAATGCCGGCAGTGTGTTCATCGGACCCTATTCGCCCGAGAGTGCCGGCGATTATGCGTCGGGCACCAACCACACCCTGCCCACCAGCGGCTATGCCAAGGCTTACAGCGGCGTGAATCTTGATAGTTTCACTAAGAAAATCACCTTCCAGCGCCTCACCCGCGACGGATTGCGCGCCATTGGCAGAGCCATTGAGGTGATGGCTGAAAACGAGGACCTGATGGCTCACCGCATGGCTGTGACAGTGAGAATGAACAAGTGAAAAAACTACAACCATCACAAATATTTTTTTTATCGATGAAAGAATTTAATCTGAAAGAACTGATTAGGCCAAATATACTCAGCCTCGAGCCGTATAGCTCGGCGCGAAGCGAATTCAAGGGCACGGCGTCGACGTGGCTCGATGCTAACGAAAACCCTTTCGGCAACCCGTATAACCGCTATCCCGACCCGCTGCAGTTGCGCGTAAAAGCGGCTGTCGCGCAGGTGAAGGGCGTGGCTGAAGACAGCATTTTCCTTGGCGTGGGCAGCGACGAGTGCATCGACCTTGCTTACCGCATTTTCTGCCGTCCCGGCATCGACAACGTGGTGGCTATGGCGCCAAGCTACGGCATGTATGAGGTGTGTGCCAACATCAACGACGTGGAATATCGCAAAGTGATGCTTGGCGATGATTTCGCGCTCGACACCGAGGCGATGCTTGCCGCCACTGATGCCAATACGCGCCTGATGTGGCTGTGCTCGCCCAACAATCCCACCGGCAACGCATTTGCTTGTGAGCAACTTGCCGACCTTTGCCGCCGCTTCAGTGGCATAGTGATTGTCGACGAGGCTTACATCGATTTCTCCGACAAAGGCACCATGCTGTCGCGGCTTGCCGAGTTGCCCAACCTGATTGTGTTGCAGACATTCTCGAAGGCGTGGGGCAGCGCTGCCGTGCGTCTGGGTATGGCGTTTGCTTCGCCCGAAATTATTGGCTACTACAACAAGGTGAAATATCCCTACAACGTGAACCAGCTGGCGCAGGAATATGCTCTGAAGGCGCTTGCCGACGCACCGCGCGTGCAAGGCTGGGTGAAGCAGCTGCTTGCCAACCGCGCATGGCTGGTGGATGCGCTGGCTGCGTTGCCGCTCACTCGGCATATCTATGCCAGCGATGCCAACTTTGTGCTGGTGGAGGTGAGCGACGCCAACGGCATATATGCCTACCTTCGCGACCGCGGAATAATTGTGCGCAACCGCAACCGGATTGAAAAATGCTTGGGCTGCCTGCGCATCACCGTGGGCACCGAGCAAGAAAACGAAACTCTGATTAAAGCTCTTGCTGAATATGGAAAATAACAAACCTGCCAAACGGGCGCTGTTCATCGACCGCGATGGCACATTGGTGGTTGAACCGCCTGTCGATTATCAGCTCGACTCGTTCGAGAAAATGGAATTTGTGCCGGGCGTGATTCGCAACCTTGCCTTCATTGCCGAAAAACTCGATTATGAATTGGTTATGGTGACCAATCAAGACGGACTTGGCACCGACAGCTTCCCGACCGAGACATTCGTGGGTCCGCACGAATTGATGCTGAAAACATTTGCCGGCGAGGGCATAAAATTCAACGACATCATTATTGATGTCACTTTCGAGCACGAAAATAAGCCTACACGCAAGCCCGGAACCGCACTGCTGGGCAAATACACGTCGGGCGACTACGATTTAGCGGACAGCTATGTGATTGGCGACCGGCTCACCGATATGCGGTTGGCACACAACTTGGGCGCAAAAGGCATTCTGCTGGCGCCCGATGAGGCTAAGGCTGAAGCCGACATTGCCGCTGCTGCACTTGCCGATGACGTGGCGCTGGTGGCAACATCGTGGAGCCGCATTGCCGATTATCTGCGAGGCGGAAGTCGCACGGCGCACATCAGCCGCGTGACCAACGAAACATCGATTGACGTAAAGGTTGACCTCGACGGCAACGGACGCTGCCACATAAGCACCGGCATAGGCTTTTTCGACCACATGCTCGACCAACTTGGACGTCACTCGGGCATCGACTTTGCCGTGAAGGTGAAAGGCGACACTTGGGTCGACGAGCATCACACCATCGAGGACACCGCCATTGCCATTGGCGAGGCGCTGCTGAAGGCGCTCGGCGACAAGCGAGGCATTGAACGCTACGGCTTTGTGCTGCCCATGGACGACTGCCAATGCACCGTGGCACTCGACTTTGGCGGACGACCGTGGCTGGTGTGGGACGCCAAATTCTCGCGCGAAAAAATTGGCGACATGCCCACCGAAATGTTCCTTCACTTCTTCAAGAGCCTTAGCGACAGCGCACGCATGAACCTGTATGTGAGCGCCCGAGGCGAAAACGAGCATCACAAGATTGAAGGCATATTCAAGGCATTGGCGCGCAGCATACGTTGTGCCATCCGGCGCGACGTGTTCCGCTACGAACTGCCATCCACCAAAGGAATGTTGTAATAATTGGCAAATTAAACTTTTTGTGCTAAAAATTGTCATAAATGCGTGAACGCATTTTAATGATATATAAATAATCTGCGTATTTCGAAACGAGATTATGAGTTTGTCGGAAAATGCTTATCTTTGCAATGGATTTTAAGAAGTAATAATTTTATCATTAATTAAATGACTATGAAAAAGATTTTAAGTGCATTTATTTGCGCAATGTTGTTGATTGCAACCACAGGTTGTGGCTCAATGAATAACACCCAAAAGGGTGCCGCAATCGGCGGTGGCAGTGGCGCTGCTCTTGGTGCAGGCATCGGCGCATTGATTGGTAAGGGCAAAGGTGCAGCCATTGGCGGCGTGATTGGTACGGCAGTAGGCGCAACAGCCGGCGTGCTCATCGGCAAGAAGATGGATAAGGCTAAGGCTCAAGCCGAAGCCATTGAAAATGCTCAAGTTGAAAGCGTTACTGACGCTAACGGTTTGCAAGCCGTTAAGGTTACTTTCGACAGCGGCATCTTGTTTGCAACCGGCAGCTCATCATTGCAAGCAGCTGCTAAGAACTCGCTCAGCGAATTTGCCAACAACGTGCTCAAGCAAAACGCCGACATGGACGTTGCCATCAAGGGCTACACCGACAATGCCGGCTGGAAGGGTTGCACTGCCGAACAAAGCGCAGCCAAGAACGAAGCTCTCTCGTTGCAACGCGCTCAATCGGTATCGACCTACCTCACCAACATGGGTGTTAGCACCAGCCAAATCAAGTCGATTGAAGGTCTTGGCGAAGCAAATCCTGTTGCCGACAATTCAACAGCAGCCGGCAAGCAACAAAACCGCCGCGTTGAGGTTTACTTGTATGCTTCGGAAGCAATGATTAACGCTGCCAACGCAGGAACTTTGCAATAATCGATTGTTGATGTGAAGCATAATTAGCTTCGCAACATAACGAATAATTGAGATGATATGAACCCCGAAAGTTTTTTATAACTTTCGGGGTTCGTGTTAAAATAGGTGCGCCCTCTTATGCTAATATGTTGTAAAACACTACAAAATCATCCTTCCCGCCAATTTTTCTTTCAAAATAATTGTATTTAAATCGAATATAATGTAGTTTTGCAGTAGTGACCTGAAACATAAAGGGTGTATATTCTGCGCGAGCCGCTAAAAGCGAGTGGCGAATATCGCTTCCACACCTAATCATAAGTATTTAAAATGTCGAAGTGGAAAGTATTCGACATAATAAACGCCATGAAACGATTAACGTCAGTTCTTTTTATCTTGTTGGCTTTGGTTGCCAGCGCTCGACAAGTTTCGCGTCAAGAGGCAGCACAAATCGCCTCACAGTTTTTGAATTGCACACAATCATCTCCCAAACGCCTTGCTTCGGTCAATGGCAAAATGGATGAAAGCGCGCCGCAGACGTATTATGTTTTTAATGCCGAAAACAACCAAGGGTTTGTAATCGTGTCCGGCGATACGCGAGCCAAGAAAATTTTAGGCTATTCCGATAGCGGTTCTTTCGACATGTCGAATCTGCCGCCGCAGTTGTCGGCTATGCTCGACAGGTTGGCTGAACAGTTGCAAGGGGTGTCGGAAGATGCCGTCGATGCTTCTTGGAATGCTCCGACAACCTATTCCACCGAAGGCGGTGTCTGTCTCCCCACTGCCACCTGGGGGCAAGGCTATCCCTACAATATGTATGCGCCCAAGGTGGATGGCGTGAAATGCCCTGCGGGATGTGTTGCCACTGCTATGGCGATTGTCATGAAGTACAATAAGTGGCCCGAAACCGGTCGCGGAAAGCATAGTTGGTATAGCAACGGCACGCTTATGAATTTCGACTTCGATAATGCAACTTTCGATTACTCGCTCTTGCCAGATGAATACACCGAGGGGAATTACACCGAGGCTCAAGCTGCCGAAGTGGGCAAATTGATGCAAGCGGCGGCTGCAAGCGTGAATATGACCTACGCCATCGACGGCTCCGGAGCAAAACCCTGCATTATCGGGCACTATATGCATGAGTATTTCCGCTATTCGCCTAAAAGTCAGTATATCAGTGCGAGGAATTTCACTGAGAACGAGTGGATTAGTATTTTGGAGAATGAAATCAACTCCAATCACCCGGTGATTATGTCGGGCTTTTCGGAGGAAGCCGGCGGACATGCCTTTGTGTGCGACGGATATAATGCCGAGCACTTCCTGCATATCAACTGGGGGTGGGATGGTGCTTCCAACGGCTATTTCGAACCGTTCTTACTTGGCGGTTTCAACAACGATATAGGCATGAACATCAACCTCTACAACGATGGCAACACCAAGGAATATGCACGCTGCTGGAACGACTATGGCTACTTGTGGGTAACAGCAGGAACTCAGGTGGGAATAAATTTGACAGTTAATGATGTGCAGCAAAATGTGCCTTTCTCGGCAGTGGTGGGACATATTACTTTCCCAAACGATTTCGATGGCAATGTGTGCTTTGCTTTGGTCGATGAGAATGAAAATATCGTGGAAGTGTATGAGGGCGCTTCATTGATTAGTGAACCTAATCACGATTTGGACCACATAGGATATACATGGGTGGGGCATGGCGCGTTTAAGGCTAATAATGTGGTTTTCGCCACCGAAATTAAGCCTACCATGCGATTGCAAGCCGTGGCTCGCGAAAAAGATGGCGATTGGAAACTTGTGCTGGGCACTATCGAAGCCCCTTCTTCCACTTCGGTTATGGGCAACACTCCGAATATTAGCCAAATCGAGTGGCATATTAATGACCCATACAACTTGGTGAATGTCGAATATCAAAATAATAATCAAGAGCATGTATTGTTTGGTGATAATTCTCCATTTATTGCTCACACTCGCGGTGGTGTCTCCTATGCTCTCATCGATGGCATTTTCAGAACAAACGGCTCTGATTTCTCTACATGTGGAATGAATTTTGTTACACAAAAGGAGAAACATGTGATTGATATTTACGCTAATCGTTATGAAGATTTAATCGACAAGACCGTAGAGCTCACTGCCCCCGGCACTCTCGCTCTTGCAATCGATGAAAACGAGCGTCATTTGATTCATCGGTTGAAAATTATTGGTCCAACCAATTATGAAGATTACCGGTTTATCGTAAGCAAATTGTATTCATTGCAACACCTCGATGTGTCGGAGACTACTATAGCCGAAAGTGAATTTAATCGCGAAAACTTCTTCCCTGAAAGGGCAGGAGAGTCTTATATCGAGGAAGATGTTCTCATTGGCGGCACTGTCTGGGGATTGGAAACAATCAAACTGCCCGCTTGCTTGAAGGGATTCGAGTTTCGTAGTATGCCTTATCGTAGCATTGAGGCTCTTGAAATTTCTGCCGGAGTTGAGACTTATGAGGGTCTTAGCTTGATAGGATATGCCGGTATGAAATTGGAATACTTGAAAGTGAACAATCCAGTTCCTGCCGAAATCCCTGACAAAGATTGGAGTATAAATCAGCGCAATGATATTGTGTTGATGGTGCCGCGCGGTTCAAAAGCTGCCTACGAAGCATCGCCATCATGGAGTGGCTTCAAAGAAATCCGCGAGTCCGATACCCCGATTGTGAACGATTTCGTTACTGTGGATAATGTCCGCTATCTCATTTTGGACGACTTTGCTGTGGCAAGTGCGACACATGAAGATGCGTTCTCTATTCCGGAGAGCGTAGAGTACAATGGCAAGCAATATCCGGTAACAACCCACTGTATTGGATTACCACATGGCGCTTTGCACCTTAACCGGTCTAACATTTTTGAAATCAGGCACCTTTTTGACCATGTATTCACATCATCGCCCCGTCCTAATTTCACCGGTGAAAAATGTAATATAACATGGATACCCGGCGCTTGCTCCGAGTTCTACGATTCCGAGAATACTAATATTCAAGAAATGTGGAAATATGCGATTAATCGCAGCCAAAATGCAGTGAAGGTTTCTCCTAACCCGATTTATATATTGGCTGATGCCGAAATAAAGATAGAAAAGGTTACAATCAATGGCGTAGAGGTGAGCCGTAGCGAAGGTGATATCTACTACTATACCGATAGCGAAGCGGGTCTCACCGTGCAAGTGGATTTCACCACTCCTTATGGTGTAAAGATGACCACCATCTACGATGCAGAGTTCAATGAAGCTATTTCCGACTCTTCCGTCTCTGATATTCTGACTGATGCCATGGTTTTGCCGGATATCTACAATCTCCAAGGCATTCTAATCAAGCGAAATGCAACTATCGGTGATATCAATTCTCTTGCCCCGGGATTGTACATCATTGGAGGTCGCAAAGTTTTCATCGGCAGGAAGTAACGCTACGTTGACATACTAAAACAATGAAGGTGTGCCAAGATTCTTGGCGCACCTTTTATCATTGTGGGGGGGATGATTATTTTGCGGCGAGGGTGACTATTGGCACCAACATTTCTTCCATTGAGATGCCGCCATGCTGGAAGGTGTTGTTGTAGTATTGCGCATAGTAGTTGTAGTTGTTGGGATAGGCGAGGAAGTCGCGGTTGGTGGCAAAGATGTAGGTCGACGAGATGTTTGGCGACGGCAATCCGAATGCCAGCGGCTTTTTGATTTCGTACACTTGCTTGGGGTTGTAGTTGAGCGCCTTTCCCACTTTGTAGCGCAGGTTGGTGTTCACGTTTTTGTCGCCAATCACTTTCACGGGGTTGTTGACGCGAACGGTGCCGTGGTCGGTGGTGAGCACCACCTTATAGCCTTTTTCGGCGATGCGTCGGAACAGCTCCATGGTGGTGGAGTGCTTAAACCACGATTCGGTGAGTCCGCGGTAGGCGGCGTCGCTGTAAGCCAGTTCGCGAATCATCTTGCTTTCGGTGCGGGCGTGCGACAGCATATCCACAAAGTTGAGCACCACCACGTTGAGGTCGTATTGATTGAGCGTGTTGAAGCGGTTGAGCAGGCTTTCGCCGGCGGCGGTGTCGTTTATTTTGTGGTAGGAGAATGAGTAATTCTTGCGATAGCGGTCGAGTATGGTTTTAATGAGCGGACTTTCGTTGAGGTTTTTGCCTTCTTCTTCGTCCTCATCCACCCACAGGTCGGGGAACAGTTTGGCAATCTGCACCGGCATCAGTCCTGAGAAGATGGCGTTGCGGGCATATTGCGTGGCGGTGGGCAGAATTGAGGTGTAGATTGAGTCGTCGACCACGGCGAAGTGCTCGTTGAGCAGCGGCGACACCATGCGCCATTGGTCGAGGCGGAAGTTGTCGATGACAATAAAGAACACTTTTTCGCCGGCATCAAGCAGCGGGAATATTTTTTCGCGGAACACCTCGTGGCTCATGAGCGGGTGTTGTGGCGTGGTAATCCACGTTTCGTAGTTGCGTTTAACGAACTTGGCAAATGCGTTGTTGGCTTCGGTTTTTTGCATTTGCAGCAGTTCGTCCATGTTTGTTTCGGCGCCCGACAACTTCAGCTCCCAGTGCACCAGTTTGTTGTAGATGTCATACCAGTCGGTGATGGTGGATGCATTGTTGATGTCCATCGAAATGCGTTGGAACTCCTGCTGATAGTCGTTGGTGGCTTGAGCCGACACAATGGCGCTGCTGTGCAGGTTTTTCTTGATTGACAGCAGAATTTGGTTAGGGTTGACGGGCTTGATGAGGTAGTCGGCAATTTTGTTGCCGATTGCTTGGTTCATTATGTTTTCTTCCTCGCTTTTGGTAATCATTATTACGGGCACATTAGGCGAGGCAATTTTTATCTGGGTGAGGGTTTCGAGCCCGCTGATTCCCGGCATGTTTTCGTCGAGTATCACGAGGTCGAAAGGCCGGGCAGCCACGGCGTCGAGAGCATCGCGACCGTTCGACACGGTCACCACTTCGTAGCCTTTGGCGCGCAGAAACAATATGTGGGGCTTGAGCAAATCAATCTCGTCGTCAGCCCAAAGAATTACACCTTGATTCATTTGTTGTCTGGATGATAAAATTAAGTGTTGTCTTGTGCAAATTTAGCAAAAATCTGCGTAAATAACGCAATATAGGTGGTCGGCGTGTTATGGGTTGTCGGCTTTGGCTTCCACGTTGTCGGTGTTGAGCTGTTCTTGATAGATGAAGTATTCCTCGAGCGAGCGGCCCTCGTTGATTAGTAGCCCGAAGTTGTGTTCGCTGATGAGCACAATGCGCACTTGTTTGGGCAGCTGTTGCAGGTTTTCGTCTTCTTCAAACAGGCGGCGATATTGCAGCAGTTCGTCGTAGTTGGCAAAGCCTTTCACCACCAGCAGACCAATCTGTCCGAATGTCATCTGCTCGAGGTCGAAGTCTTTCACCACGTATTTTGTGAAGTTGTGATAAGCCACTTTGTAGAGCACGTCGTTTGCCGACACGCTGTCGGTGGGGTAAGCCAGCAGGAACACCTGCGGCTGCGAGGCGTCGTTGGTGAACGGGGTTACTTGGTCGGCAGTGGCTGTTGAGGCGGTGTCGTTCGACAGTCGCGAAGCCCACAGCAAGCCGCGGGTGTTGGTGGAGCCGCTGTGAATGCCGCGACCGCTGTTCAGCTGTTTGAGCATTGCCGAAGCAGTGGGTGTGATGTCGGTGTCGGGGTAGCGTTCGAGCAGCTGCTTGATTCCGTTCTTGAATTCGGCTTCGTTGTTTTCGGTTACGTATGCCAAAGCGTCGAGGAACATGAACTTGGGCATGATTTTCGACAGCGGATAATCGGCTTGCATCTTGGCAAGAGCGCTGTGCACGTCGGCGTTGCGGTTGCCGATGTAGGCGTCGTAGGCTTGCGCATAAAGTTGTTCCTGCACGTCGTTCATGCGACGCAGATTGTCGATGTAGTTGGGGTCTTTCATCGCCTGTCCGTAAGCCGATTGCTCGAAGTCGGTGGTGATGAGCTGTCGGTAGCGCTCGGCGGCAGCGGTGTTGCCTTGGCGCATATACATCAGGTAGAGGTTGTAGTAGGTGTCGAGGCGGTAGACGTTGTCGGGGTAGCGTGTGAGCAGAGTGTTGAACTCGGCTTCGGCGCTATTGAGGTCCTCAAGTTTGTCCTTTAGAATCACGCCCATGTTGTAAAGGCCCTCCTGAATGACGTCGTTGCTGGTTGCAATTTCCTCGTCGGTGCTCGGAATTTGCTTTAGGTAGTATTCTTCGTAGTGTGGGTCGTTGGCGTGGTCGTTCTGTTCTTTTTCGCCCGATTCTCCGGCGTCGCCCGTGGTGCCGGCATCGTTGCCTGTGGCATCGTTGTCGCCCGAGTCGCTGTCGGATGAGTCGGTGTCGTTGAGTGCGAACACGTTTTTGTTGCGGCGGCGCCAGTCGTCTTCCAGCTTACGGTTGCCCCAAATCTTTTGGAACTGGGTTTTGCCGGCATTTTTGGTGGCGGTGTTATAGAAATACCACGAGTTGTCGTTGTTGATGTTGAACTGCGTGGGTTGCTGCGAAGTGGTTGTGCCCACGTTGGTGCCGAGGGCGCCGGCTTGCGCCAGACGCTCGTCGCGTTCGGCAGCTTCGCGTTCTTCTTTCTCGCGGCGGTTAAGTTCGTCGATGATTTTTTTCACCACTTTGCGTTGTTCGTCGGGCGAGAGCTTGGCGAGGCGCAGCAGCGAGTCTTGCAGCGTTACGTTCTGCGAGTAAACGGCAAGTTCGTCGAGTACGTCGCTGCGTTTTTTCAGCAGCTTGTAGTTAGGAAAATCCTCATCGAGTTGCGGAATGGCTTCGGAATAGCACGGTTGAGCCAGTTCGTACTGCCGGCGGGCGAAATACAACTCGCCGAGGGCAATCTGGCTGATTGCCTTGTCGATGCCGTTGCGCTGGCTTTTTTCAGCAGCGAGGATGTAGTTTTCGATGGCTCGTGCAGTGTCGCGGCGCGACAGATAAAGGTTGCCAATGGCATAATAAATCTGGTCGAGATAGTCCTTGTTTCGGCTCAGTCGTGCCATTCGCTTCAGGCTTTTCACTTCGCCGTCGATTTTAGTGCCTTCAAACATGGCGCTTTGCTTGATGCGGGCGTTGAACTTGGTGCGATATGTGGCACCTGAGCTGCTTCCGGCTTTGGCAAAGGCACTGTAAGCGGCTTTGTTGTTGCCGGTGTTGGCGTAAAGTTGCCCAAGGAGGAAGTTGAGGCGCACTTTTTGCGCACCGCCTGCGCGTTTGGCGGCTTCCTCAAGGTGAGGAATGGCTTTTTCGTATTGACGTTCGCGAATATTATAGTCAGCCGAAGCAAGATTATAGAGGTAAATCTGCTTTTTGCCTTTGAGCGTCTCGGGATGGATGTGCACGAGAATGTTGTCGGCCTCGGTGGTCCATCCCATTGCGCAATAGCTGAGCACCTCCCACAGCTGCGCCTCTGTGACGAGGTTGGGCATCCAGGTGAAGTGGCGGCTGATGTAGTGGAACGTGGCTGCCGAGCTGAGGAAATCGCCTTTCATATATTCGGCTTTGCCCATAAGCATCCAAGCGTTGTGTATGAAGGGGTTGTATTCGTCGCGTTTGAGCCATTGCTTTTGCTTCTCGGTGGTGCGCCCGCCTTTGCGCTTGGGCTTCTTCTTGATGGAGTGCAGCGAGATGGCTTTTTGCATCTTCTCGATGGTGCGGTCGTAGTTGCCGCTGGGCTTGGTTGCCTTTTCTAAGGCGTGCGCCTCGGCGGGGTGAATGAGCAGGCGCTTGGTGTAGTCGTCCTCGTAGTTCTCGGTGAGTTTTATTTGCTCGTTGTAGTGGGTCTCGCCGTTGTAGTAGACGTTATAGCGGGTGTTGAACGCATGCCAAAAGCGCGAACCGGCGGTGTTCTTCTTCGTGCTGCACGAGCACAAAAAGAACATTGCCGCTATGGCTGATAGCAGGGTGATATGTGTGAAAATACGTTTCAACTATGCCAAATAATAAAATCTTATTACTGCTTAAAGTAAAACGAAATAATTTGTGATAAATTATTTAATTTAATGTAAAGATAGTGCAAGGTGTGTGTTTTGGCAAAAATATGCGGCAGTTTTTTTGCTTAGGCGACTGATTGAAGGGCTTTTTGCCAGAGTTTGTGGCGGTGATGTTGTTTTAGGCGGAGTGTTAATTAGATGTCAAAAGTCCGCAATAATTGGTTGAAAAGTCGCGTAAAGTTGATTAAATGGAAAGTGTGAAATAATTTTGTTCCTACAAAACACGCATTTATTAACTAAATAATGAAGATTGAAATGAAAAAGTTTTTAATTGTTGCAAGTTTAGTGCTTGCTTTTGTGTCGGCAAAGGCACAGAGTGAGGTAGGACAGTGGAGTGTACGCCCGACTATCGGTATGAACCTCGGTTTCATGTCGAATTCCGAAGATTGCTCAACGCGCGTAGGTTTGGTGATTGGCACCGAATTGGAGTATCAGGCTACAGACCTTTTGGGTTTGTCGGCGGGTTTGCTTTATTCGCAACAGGGCTGCAAAGTTGACGATAACGGCACTCTCAAACTCGATTACATCAACATTCCATTGCTGGCTAACGTGTATGTTGCCAAGGGTTTTGCTGTTAAGTTGGGTTTGCAACCTGGTTTCTTGGTTAACGACAAGGCAAAGGCGAGCGAAAGCGGCGTGTCGGTTGAAGCCGGCTTGGGCGATTGGTCGAAAAACTTTGTGTTATCGATTCCTGTGGGCATCTCTTATGAGTTCAGTAACATTCAGCTTGATGCTCGTTACAACTGGGGCGTAACTCATGCGTTGTCGGCAGGGGGCGAATCGAGCAACAGTAGTGCATTTATGATTACTGTTGGATATAAGTTTAATTTGTAATTATTCATTCAGGGGCTGGCAGATAGCCGCCCGAGCAAAATGATATTGTGCGCTGCATCGGTGTTAGAGCCGGTGCGGCGCATTTGATTTGTGTGTGTTGTTAGGCTTTCAGCAATTTTGCGATGCGTGCCACGGCATAAGTGGTGATGAGCAGAATCACGATGGTGGCAGATGCCGGCACTGCGAGCCAGTAGGAGCATAACAGCCCGAGCACCGAGCAGACAAGGCTCACCGCAGCCGATATTGCCATCATTGTCTTGAGGCGTATGGTGAACAGTTCGGCAATCATTTGTGGCATGGTGAGCAGCGAGAGCAGCAGCATGATGCCTATTAGCCTGATGGTGAGCACCACACAGAGGGCAATCATAATGGTCATTGTCATGTTTATGGCAGTGGCGGGCAGTTGACGCGTTTTTGCAAAGTCGCGGTCGAAAGCGCATGCCACGATGATGTTATAGAATGCTGCAAAAAACAGGAGGAGCAGCACGAGGTAGGCTGCAAACACGGCAATGTCGACACGGGTGATGGTGAGCACATTGCCAAACAGAAACGAGGTTAGTTCAGGCACATATCCGGGCGACAGAAACAGGAACATGGTGCCCAATGCCATGCCTAAAGCCCAGATTACGCCAATGGCAGAGTCCTCGCGCACACGCTGCTTGGTTGACAGCCATTCAACGCCGGCTGCCGACGCCACGGCAAACACTCCCGCCATGAGGGTGGGGTTGATGCCGAGATAGAAGCCCAGACCCAGTCCACCAAAACAAGCATGGGTGATGCCGCCTGTGATGAACACCATACGCCGGCTCACCACGTATGTGCCAATAATGGCTGATGCGAGGCTCACAAACAGCACTCCAAGAAGTGCGTTCTGGAAAAATGTGTAGTTGAGGATGTCCATCCTGTTTCTTCTGTTTTGTTGGGTTTAGGGTGCAAAATTACAAAAAAACGGCGGTTATTGCATAACTGATGCGGCTCGTTGTGACGGCAACGGGCTATTTTATTTATTTTTATTGGCTGACCTTTTGCTGGCGTGCTTCGGCGGCAAGCATAATCAGTTCGTCGTGTATTGGCGAGGGCAGTGTGATGCCGCGTAGCTGTATGCTTCGTGCCCATCCGGCAATGTCGTCGCGCTTGAGGGTGTAGAGCACGTCGCGGAATTGCTCAATCTGTTCCTCGGTGTAGGCGTCAGGCTCGGTGCCACGAAATGCGTCGAGCTCCTGGTCGTCGTAGTAAACAATGTCGCGGCTGATGCCTTGCAGCAGCGAGTCTTTCTCGCACACGGTATGTTGGCCGCAGCAGCCTTCGGGGCGCGGCTCATTCACCACGTCGTCGACGCCGGGTTTGGCGGTAATGCGGTGGTTAACATATAGGATGATGCCTGCAATCACCGTCACGGCAAGTATGATTAATGCTCCTGTCATAGTTAAGCTTCCTCGATTTTAAAGCCTGCTTTGGCAAGATGCTGCCAATATTCGGGATAACTCTTGCTCACCACGGCGGCGTCCTCGATGACGATGCCTGGATGGCGCACTGCTGCCGGAGCAAACGCCATTGCCATGCGGTGGTCCTTGAAGGTGGCTATCGACGGGCATGGCTGCGGTGCCTGAGTGGCGCCGTGCCAGCGCAGCGAGTAGTCGGGCTCTACGTCAATCACATAGCCAAGTTTCAGAAGTTGGGTGCGAAGTGCTTCAATTCGGTCGGTTTCTTTAATCTTCAGGGTTTGCAGCCCGGTGATGTGGAAGGGCCGGTTGAGCAAGCATGCTGTCACCACAATGGTCTGTGCCAAGTCGGGGTTGTCGAGCAGATTCATCTCGATGAAGTCGGGGGCTACGGGCATTGTGCGCAGGTCGAGGTATGCTCCGCAGCGGTTTGCCACTACGCCAAACGGCGCAAACAGGCGTTCAACAGCGCTGTCGCCTTGCAGACTGTCGGCAAAGAGTCCTTTGAGCGAGATGCGCGATTGCGGCATGAGCGCTTGCATCTGAAACCAGTAGGAAGCAGCCGACCAGTCGTTTTCAACCACAAAGTTGCGAGCCGTGTAGGTGGCGTTTTGGGGCAATGATATTTCGTCGCCGTTTATCGTGGCTTTCACGCCAAATTGGTCCATGAGGGCAAGTGTCATGTCGATGTAGGGGCGCGAAATGATGTTGCCGCTTAGGCGCAGTGTGGTGCAACCTTCAATTAGCGGCGAAATCATCAGCAAGGCTGAGATGTATTGCGAACTCACATTGCCGGGAATTTCAATGGCTTGGGCACTGAGCCGCGTGCCAGTGATGCGCAGCGGCGGAAAGCCGTCGTTGCCGACATATTCAATCCTGGCGCCGCAACTGCGCAGGGCGTCAACAAGCACGCCAATGGGGCGCTGGCGCATGCGTTCGCTGCCGTCGAGCGTGACGGTGCGGCCTTGTCGGGTGGCAAAATAGGCTGTGAGGAAGCGCATGGCTGTGCCGGCAGCGCCGATGTTTATGGTGTCGTCAGCAGATTGAAGGGCTGCCACCATGGCGTCGGTGTCGTCGCATTTGGCAATGTTGCTGATTTGCGCTTTCTGGGCACACAGGGCATTGAGTATCAAAGCGCGGTTGCTGATACTTTTCGATGCGGGCAGTGCCACTTCGGCTATTGCTCGCGCTGGGGCTGTTATTTTGTAGTTCATAGTCAGTGGCAAAGGTAATAAAAACATTGCAATTATCGGTGGTGTATTGCCTAATTTGTATTGCCGAAATTATGCGATGAAATCGCTTGCCGACGCAGTTTTTCGTAATTTTCGGCGAATGGCTTTATTGCTTGCCGGGGTTGATGTAGGAAGCCGGCACAATGGGTGCAGATTCGTCGCTGAGCAGGCGAAAAGTGACGGGATTTTCGAGGATTTCGCGCACATCGCACTCTTTTCCGTCGATTGTTGCGCGTCGCGAAACCAATCGTACGCCGTGGCTGTAGTCAACGTAGTTCACGCCGTGACCGGCATAAGTTGACTGCACTCGCAAGCCGTCGGGCCTATACCAACCGTATATTGCCACGCGGTTGAGGTAGCGTGGTGCCGACCACAGGCGGGTGGCTAAAACAATGTCTTTTTTCAACCCCGAAATCATCTGCCCGTAGTGGTAGCCATGGGCTTTCATCAGGGCGTTGATGGCGTTGTTGCTGTCCTGAAACACAATGGGGCGAGTGTTGCGGTCGCCAAACGGACGGAACGGGAAAATGTCGATGGCTCCTTCGCTCACGTCGTTGATGCGGTCGACGATGAACGACGTGGGCAGCGAGCAACTTAGCGCATCGGCTATGCGTTGGGCTGCTATCGGCCCCATGGGCATTCGCACGAAATCGTCGTTTGTTCCGATTGCCAGATAGTCGTGTGTAACCCACAGCGCAATGGTGTGCGGTTGCTGAAAAACTGCGATGGAATCGACCACAGGAGTGGTGAATTCAATCTTTCGGAAGAACCGAAGCGAGTCGGGCACGTTGCCGCCAAGTATGGCATCTACAATCAGCTGCTCGCGCTGCTGAAACGAGATAGTGTCGCATCGCAACATAAATTGCGAACCGGTGATGGCGCCGGTTTCGGGACGCGGTGCAATGCCTTCGATTTTACACCGTTCGTGGCGAATTAATCGGGCTTTTTGGGCAAATGCTGCGATGAAAGCAAGCAAAGCCAGTGTGGTCAATACTATTCTTTTCATTCGAAAATATTTAGATTGTGAAGTGCTGATTTTAAACACTTCG
>JBJECZ010000130.1:0-23051 GCA_051871555.1 Muribaculaceae bacterium
ATTCGTCGATTGTGGCAAAGAAACTTATGAAAGAAGCCATCACTGTGGGCATACGCCGCAATGTGGTGTATCTGGCACAAGGACGCAAAGTGCCGGCAGTGCTTGAAATGCGCTATAAAACACTCGATAAACTTGTGTTAAGCAAGGTGCGCGAAGCCATTGGCATCGACAAGAGAACCATCTTCCCCACAGCCGGAGCAGCAGTTAGCGACAACATTGTGGCATTTTTGCGTGGCATAGATTTGCCGATTGTGGTTGGCTATGGATTGAGCGAAACCACTGCATCGGTGTCGTTCTACAAGCAGACTGGCTTCAAGATTGGCACCATTGGCACTCCGCTTGCCTCGTTGCAGGTGAAAATCGGCGAGAATAACGAAATTCTTGTGAAAGGTCCGTCGGTGATGAAGGGCTACTACAACCGCCCCGAGGAGGATAAGGAGGCATTCACTGCCGATGGTTATTTCCGCACCGGCGATGCCGGACGCATCACTCCCGAGGGTGAGCTGGTGTTGACCGAACGATTGAAGGACCTGTTCAAGACCTCAAACGGCAAATACATTGCTCCACAAGCGCTCGAAAGCCTCCTTGCTGAGGACCAAATGATTGAGCAGGTGGCTGTGATTGGCGACCAACGCAAGTTTGTAACGGCGCTCATTGTGCCGGCATATCCTGCCGTTGAGGCTTATGCTCACAAAAACAAGATTGGCTATCACGACATGACCGATTTGCTTAAGAATCCAGCCATCATCGACATGTTTATGAAGAGCATAAACGAGATTCAGGCTAATATGGCAAGCTACGAGCAAATCAAGCGCATCACTTTGTTGCCCGAACCGTTCACTATGGAGAGCGGTGAACTCACCAACACGTTGAAAGTGCGACGCAATGTTGTGGCAAAGAACTATAAGAAGCAAATCGATGCAATGTATGCCTATTGATTACGTTTTGCTATAAAACCGAGACATTAAAGTAATAAGACTTTTAATATAGATTTCCGCCAAGCTGCAAGTGATTGTTGCTTGGCGGCTTTGTTTGGTTTTGTCCAAGTAAATTGCAACTTAAAGAGGGATAATATTTGGCAGATTATCACTATTTTTGCATAGTGAAATGTTTAAATCAAAATGATAAATACCAAAGAAATGAAGAAATGTGTTTTTGCCGCATTGTTGTGTGCGATGTGCCTGTTTGAGAACATGGCACAAGATGGTGTGAAGTATAACAATCCTATTATCCCGGGTTTTCATCCCGACCCAAGTGTTTGCCGCGTTGGCGGTGATTTCTATTTGGTGAATTCCACATTCCAGTATTTTCCCGGAGTGCCCATCTTCCACAGTCGTGATTTGGTGCATTGGCAGCAGATTGGCAACGTGCTTGAGCGTGAGAGTCAGCTGTTGCTGCCCGGCGCCGGCTCGTGGGACGGCATATATGCGCCCACCATACGCTACTACGACGGCACATACTATATGGTGACCACCAACCTGAGCCACGGCGGCAACTTCTTTGTAACTGCCACCAACCCCGAAGGTCCGTGGAGCGACCCCATTAAACTGCAGCAAGGCGGCATCGACCCTTCGTTTTATTTCGAAGACGGCAAATGCTATTTCGTGAGCAATCCGGGCAATACCATAACTCTTTGCGAAATCAATCCAAAAACCGGTGAGCAGCTCACCGAAAGCCGAGGCATCTGGCAGGGTACCGGCGGTCGTTACCCCGAAGGTCCGCACATCTATAAAAAGGATGGCTATTACTATCTGCTCATATCGGAAGGTGGTACCGAGTTGGCTCACGGGCTCACCATTGCCCGCAGTCGCAACATCTACGGTCCGTATGAGTCGTGTCCGAACAATCCAATCCTGACTCATTGCTGCCGTGATGCGCAATACAGCAAGATTCAGGGCACCGGTCATGGCGATTTTGTGCAGGATGCCGAAGGCAACTGGTGGGTGGTGTTCTTGGCTTATCGCAACTATGGAGGTTCGTATCACCACTTGGGTCGCGAAACATTTCTTGCGCCCGTGGAGTGGAAAGAAGGCGAGTGGCCTGTGGTGAACGGCGGTAAACCGGTGGAAGTAACCATGACAGTGGCTTCGTTGCCAGGCGGCGACGGCGCTGCCAACTCGATATTTGCAAAACGCGCTTCAGCCAACAAACTTGGTCCGGAATGGATTCACATTCAGCACCCTGTTGAAAGCAACTACAGCGTGAGCAACGGCAAATTGCATCTTGTGGCTGCCGGAACCCTTGACGAAAACAAGCAACCCACGTTTGTGGGCCGCCGTCAGGAAAGCCCGAAGATGAGCGTATCCACCACCGTCGACTGCTCGGCGTTGGGCAAGGGCAGCAAGGCAGGTGTTTCGGTCTATCAGATTAAGGACGGTCGCGTCGATGTCTACTGCGAAGATGGCGATGTGGTGGCAAAAGTTCGCATCAGGTCGCTCGATGTGGAATTAGGACGCCTGAAAAAGGCTGTAAAACAGGGCAAAGCCGAGATTCGCGTCGATGCCGACGAAGCACGCTATCACTTCATGTGCAACACCGCCAATGGATGGAAGGAAATCGGCTCGATTGAATGCACTATGCTCAGCACTGAGGTAGTGGGCGGCTTCACTGGTGTGATTATCGGTATGTTTGCCGAAGGAAACGGCACCGCCACATTCACCCTGCCTGAATGAAATGAAGTGGCATAGACGGGAGGCAAATGTAGTGCATTTGAGCTGATATGCAGTGAAAATTTGAGCAAAACGAAACGGAAATAAATGTTTATGTTGAAATTTTGTTGCTACTGCCCCAAAAAATTGATAACTTTGCACCCCGAATAAAGATAAATAACTAAATAAGATGAAGATAGCAATTGTTGGCGCCAGTGGCGCAGTGGGACAGGAATTTCTTCGCGTGCTCGACGAGCAGAACTTCCCGTTCGATGAAATGGTGCTGTTTGGCTCGAAGCGCAGTGCCGGCCGTGCCTACACTTTTCGTGGCAAGGAATACATTGTGAAGGAGCTTCAGCACAACGACGATTTCAAGGATGTTGACATAGCGTTCACGTCGGCAGGAGCAGGCACCTCGAAGGAGTTTGCCGAAACCATCACAAAGTATGGTGCAATAATGATTGACAACAGCAGCGCATTCCGCATGGACGAAGATGTGCCTTTGGTGGTGCCCGAGGTGAACGGCGACGACGCATTCAACACTCCGCGCAACATCATTGCCAACCCTAACTGCACAACCATTCAGATGGTGGTGGCATTGAAGCCGCTCAACGATGTGTCGAAAATCAAGCGTGTGCACGTGGCAACCTATCAGGCAGCCAGCGGTGCCGGAGCAGTGGCTATGCAGGAGCTCATCAACCAATATGCCGAGATAGCTGCCGGCAAGGAACCTACGGTTGAAAAATTTGCCTATCAGTTGGCTTACAACGTGATTCCGCACATCGATGTTTTCCAGCCTAACGATTACACCAAGGAGGAAATGAAGATGTTCAACGAAACACGCAAAATCATGCACGAGCCGGAAATAAGCGTGAGCGCAATGTGCGTGCGTGTGCCGGTGATGCGTGCTCACAGCGAGGCTATATGGATTGAAACCGAGCGCAAGATTACGCCAGCCGAGGCTCGCGAAGTGCTCGCTAAAGCCGAGGGCGTGGTGGTTGTTGACAATCCTGCCGAGAAGCAATATCCAATGCCATTGTTCGTGGCTGACAAGGACCCGGTGTATGTGGGCCGTATCCGCGAAGATTTGGCTAACGAAAAGGGCCTTTCGTTCTGGCTTGTTGGCGACCAAATCAAGAAGGGCGCCGCACTCAATGCTGTGCAGATTGCACAATATATGCTAAAGCACGGCTGGACTCCAAAGAAGTAACAATTTATTATATACAATAGAAAAAAGGGCATTACCTCACACGAGGCGATGCCCTTTAGTATTGTTTGGAGTGTGGAAACATCTGACGATGTAACCAAATCAAGAATTAGTTGTTGTGTGATGATGCGGCAGGCATTAGCTTCAGCACTTCGTTTGGCGAAGTGGTGAGCGAGATTATGCTATCGGTGGTTGTGAAGCGTTTGCCGCCTGCTCGCACCACGGTGCAACCTTGTTCTTGCCACGGATTGAGCAGCTTGCAAGGGCGGCCTTTGAGGCTGACGATAGTGGCGCTCTCAACAGCATTGTTGCTGCACGAACTCGACACCAAAAATGCGCCGTGGGTGCGCAAGTTGCTGAACGAAGCAGGGCGTTGCTTGGGCCATACGGGGAACAGGCGGATTATGCCTTCGTAGCCTTGCAGCAGCATCTCGTTGATGCACGACGGCACGGCGCTGAAGCACTCGATGCCGCCACCGCCTTGGGTGACCCACATGTTGGTTTGCGCTGTTTTGGCAATGCGCTCTTTGAGCTTTGCAAGCAGTTTTTCGCCGTCGTAGCCCAAACGGGCAGCCGAGGTGAAATAGGTCTCGATGCCGTTGCTCATATTGTCCCAGCGCGCGTCACGCCACTCGTAGTGGCTAAATTCGTTTGGTCCATCCCAACCGTTGATTTCGTTGAGCAGGATGCCAGCGAAATCGGGGTCGGTGAAATGTCCGCTTACTCCGGCAGGGAATACCAATCCGTGCATCATCACGCGTCCAAAGCCTGGCGCAGTTATGCTGCCCGAACCGCTGCCGCCTTCGCAAGCCTTCACGCGCACCACACCGTTCACTGTGGTGGTGGGGATGGGGCTCAGATGGTCGAGGATGTGTTGCCATTTGGCACGGCGGTCGGAGTCGACGCCCAGAAAGGTGCTCATCTCAATAATGCCTTTAAACAGCATTCTGCACAGACCCAGCGACACGGTGGGGTTGACGTCGCCAAAGTAACTCTTGTAGTTAGGCCCTTCCCATGGACCAACCTCCCAGAAGTTGTCGTTACGGCTTACGTAGCGGCCGTTCTCGAAAGTGAGGTAGTCCTGCCAGAAGTCGGCGACGGCGAGAATGAACGGATAAACCTTGCGGGCATACGCGGCATCGTAGGTGTGATAGAACCGCATAAACATATTCGTGGTGCAAAATGCAGCATCGCTTTTTTGCCCAAGGAACATATAGCCACCTTCAAGTCCGGTTTCGTTGATGCCGTAAATCTTCATCATGGCTTGCGGAGTGAGAGGATACATACTCGTACAGAATCCTTTGGGCCCGATGCCTACGGGGTAGTATACGCCGCGGCAGTTGAGGAACTTTTGTGCATGCTCGGTGCCTTGCGCCATATATTGCAGTATGGGTGCGTCGAACGGCTCGGAGAGTTCGATGTGGTTCGATGAGTATGTGCCCCACCACGGTGCCTGATGGTTGTAGTTGAGGTGATAGTCGCCAGCCCAAGCCGGGAGGTCGGTGGTGATGGCAGTTCCCCACAGCCCCGGCGGAAAGTTGGGGTTGCGGCTGCAACAAGCCAGCAGATAGTGTGAGCCGTAGTAGTATTTTTCAAGGTCTTTGTCGCCCAGATGCACTTGCGACTGTGCCCAGAAGCGGTTCCACCACTGACAATGCTTTGTGCGTATCTTGGCAAGTTTCTTTGGCGTGATGCTTTCTGCTTGACGGATGGCGTTGTTGAGGAAATTGGCGTTTTCTTCGTTCGAGCATACCTGCACCAGCACTGTGGCGCTTTGATGAGGCTTCAGATTGATGTGTTGCGGTTCGCCGCCAATTACCCTCAAAGCAACAGCTACACCCGACTCCCACAGCAGCGAGTCGCCGAGGAATTGGCGTGTGGTCCAGTCGGTGGAGCCACTGCGACCGGCATTCACTGTTGCGCCGCGACCTTTATCGCTCTCGAAGTCGACGCTCAGTTGCACCGGCGCATTGCCGGCAGTGAGTCTCACCACAGCCAGATTGCTTGTTGCGGCGCACCAAGCCTCCATAGCATAACTGGTGTTGGCATTGGCAAATGTGCCGCTCACCGTGGCGTGGTTGATGCTTTGGGTGATATGATAACTTGCATCGGAAAGACCGTTGGCGCGGATGTTGAGCCGCCCCACAAGGCACGGACCGCCGTCAGGATAGCCGTTTAGCGCTTTCCAAAAATCGGTTTTCGAGAAGTATATCACTTGGTGTTGGGCATTGCCGCCAAACACCATGCCAATGTCGCCGTTGCCGCAAATGGCACCGTCGGGTGTCAATGTGGTGGGTATGTGCTTGGGTGCTGATATCCACTCGCCAGTGTGGTTAGGCAAAAAAGAAGTCTTGTTGTTCGACTTGGCTAAGACGCTCATGGTTGCCAAAAGCAACAGGGCGCCACACATTGCTATTCGTTTCATCGTTTTTGTGATTTTAGTATGGCTTTTATCGCAAATTTATGCAATTTTAGCGAAAGAGAAGTTGCATTATATCACTTTTGAATTGCACAATATGCCTAACCATCCTTTCGATAGTGGCGGACGGGGCTTGGATGCATAAAACTTTTGATGGGGTTATGCTCATCAAGGATTCAGTGTTTGCGTTTGATTATTGCTTGCATACGGTCGAAAACCTCCACCGCTTCTTTTTTGTTTAGTCCGGCTTTCACAGCCACAGCTATAATATCATCTTTTGTGGGCTGGATGCTGTCGTTGATTGAAGTGGTGCGGTATCCGTTGATGCCGTAGCTCGGCAGCAAATCGTAAGCCGGTGATAAATGCCATTCGCCATCACGATAGATAAATGCGAAGTTCTTGGCATGGTCGTCGTTGTTGCCAATCAGATAGTTGAATGACATCAACCGAAACACTTTCCTCATCTCGGCGACACTGTGAGTGAGAGCCGCATACACCTTAAAAATGTGAGCATAATCGATGCTTGGCAGACGATAATCAGCCCCGATAAGACCGGCTACACTAACCACATGCAATTTGCCGTTTGGCGTGCGGTCGAAACGCTGCACCCCGAAATATTTCCCTTCAAACAGTTGTGTTTCGGGCATTTCAATTCCACATTCTTTTGCAAGAAGCGAATAGTTGAATTCGTCTGCACCGATATGTTTTGAATCGCCTTTAGCACGGAACTTCACCATCCACTCCATGCCATTGTATCGGGTGAAGATTTTTGGTCGGGCACCGCCGGGCGAGCCGCCTCGGTGTTGGAATTCTTCGATTCCTGTTCCGGTGTAAACGTCGCTGTCGAGAATCCGCTCAGCCTCGAGTGCCAATTGCTCGAAATCGGAATAATCTTGTTCCGAAGTCACGCTTTTGTCGGGGCGAAACTCCAATGCCCCACGCCCAGTTGAACCAACCATCGCGAGGCGGTCGAGCAGTGACAATGTGTGTGGATTCACTCCGTTGCGTTGCAGGTATCGGTCGAGAATCAGCAACCCCCATCCGTCAGGCAGGCAATCGTCGAAAACACCGAACCCGCCTTCAAATGGGTGAGGCTTTGCAATGAAAACGCCATTGCGTAGCGGCAATTCAAACGGAGATATCGAGAAACCGCTGCTGAGCCACTCTTGAGAGTATTCGAAAACGCACAGGCCTTCGTTGGTCGACGCCAGTCGGCCCACGAGTCGGTTGTTGAAAATTACTTCTATTTGCTTTATGTTATTCATTTTTTTTGCCTCGTTTGCGGGTTACACGTTTCTCGTTAAGCACATCGTCGAGTGTCTGATACTGCTTTTGTGCAAACAGTGCATCGAACTCTGATAGAGTATTCAGGGCAAACCCTATTTGGAGCAGTCCTTTCAGCGATATCTCGCCAGTTTGCTCAAATCGGCGATAGGTGGCGAATTTCACTCCAGCTCTTGTTGCTAATCCTTCTTGTGTTAGATTCAGTTCCAATCGTCGCGCTTTCACCCTTGCGGCAATTTGCATTGCCACATCAGCGGGAGTGTGTATGTTAATTGCTATTATATTATTCATAATGTAATAAATATGTGATTAACAAATAATATATTGTTTGATACAAAGATAGTGAATTATCTGTGAATGTTGTGCATTCTTTGGAAATATTTTATGGATGAAAGCGTGTTTTTTCAGGCGGCGGGAGAGTGGGGCGCGTAGAAGCACAAACCCGTTGGCGTGATATCTCGCCAACGGGTGTTATGTTAGTTTATGATTATGCTGTGGTGTGGTTTATGCGAGGTGCGAGCCGCGCGACAGGTCGCACAGGTTGTCGGCTTTGGTGATAACCACCTCTTTCACGCCAGCGTCGAGTGTGGCGAATGCGTTGTCGAGTTTAGGTAGCATGCCGCCCGACACTATGCCTTGTTCCTTCAGCTCGGCATATAGCTGGCGGTTGATGACTGGAATCGCGCTGTTGTTGTCGTTCTCGTCGCGCAACACACCTTCTTTCTCGAAGCAAAACACCAGTGTGACGTCGAACAGCGGCGCCAAAGCCTTTGCGGTTTCACCAGCCATGGTGTCGGCGTTGGTGTTTAGTATGTGCGCCTTACCATCGTGGGTGAGAGGTGCAATCACAGGCACCACGCCCTGGCTGATGAGGCTTTTAAGCGCCACGCCGTCGGCGCGGTCAACGTCGCCCACCCAGCCATAGTCGACGGTTTTCACCGGGCGTTTGTGGCTTAGCAGAATGTTCATATCGGCGCCGGTCATGCCCAGGGCGTTCACGCCAAGTGCTTGCAGCCCAGCCACGATGCGCTTGTTCACCAAGCCGCCGTAAACCATGGTGACAACCTCGAGCATGTCGTCGTCGGTGATGCGACGGCCGTCCACCATCTTAGTTTCTATGCCCAGGCGTTCAGCCATGCTGGTGGCGAGTCGTCCTCCACCGTGCACAAGCAGTTTGTTGCCTTCAATCGAGGCAAAGTCGCGAAGCAAAGCATTGAGCGATGTGGGGTTTTCGCAAATCTTGCCGCCCACTTTCACAATTGTCAGTTTTTCCATAACTTACTGCAAGATTATTGCTGTTCCGAGCCGGCAAATTCCATAAGGAATGCCTTGATGAAAGCGTCGAGGTCGCCGTCCATCACGCCGTTTACGTCGCTGGTTTGATGGTTGGTGCGATGGTCCTTCACGCGACGGTCGTCGAACACATAGCTGCGAATCTGCGAACCCCATTCAATCTTCATCTTGCTGTCTTCAATTTTGCGCTGTTCGGCGCGGCGGTGTTGCAGCTCCTTCTCGTAGAGGATTGATTTGAGGTTTCGTATAGCGTTTTCGCGGTTCTTGGGCTGGTCGCGGGTTTCGGTGTTTTCCACCAAGATTTCCTCCTCCTCGCCAGTGTAAGGGTCTTTATATTGATAGCGAATGCGCACGCCCGATTCCACCTTGTTGACGTTCTGACCGCCGGCACCGCCGCTTCGGAATGTATCCCACGATATGCAAGCCGGGTCGAGCTTGATTTCGATGGTGTCGTCGATGAGCGGAGTGACGAACACCGACGCAAACGAGGTCATGCGCTTGCCCTGAGCGTTGTAGGGCGACACGCGCACCAGTCGATGCACGCCGTTTTCGCTCTTGAGATAGCCGTAGGCATAGTCGCCGGTAATGTCGATGGTCACCGACTTGATGCCGGCTTCGTCACCCTCGAGCAAGTGGGCTATCGAAGTTTTGTAGCCATGGCGTTCAGCCCAGCGCAGATACATGCGCATAAGCATCGACGCCCAGTCCTGAGCCTCGGTGCCACCCGCGCCGGCGTTGATTTTCATCACCACGTCCATCTTGTCCTCCTCTTGGCGGAGCATATTGCGCAATTCCAGTTTCTCAACCTTGTCGAGCGCGCGAGCGTATAGGTCGTCGAGTTCAGCCTCGGTGATGAGTTCTTCCTTAACGAAATCTACGCCCAGCACCACCTCGTCGACGAGGCTTGCCACTTCTTCGTATCCTTCAATCCAGAAACGCAGCGCCTTCACCTTGCGCATTTGTGCTTCGGCAGCCTTTTGGTCGTTCCAAAAATCGGGCACATGAGTGCGGAGTTCTTCTTCTTCAACTTCCACGCGCTTGCCGTCGATGTCGAGGTATCGCTTGAGTGATGCAGTGCGTTCTTGCAGAGCCTTTATTTGTTCTTGTGTAATCACTGTGTTTTAGTGTTGATTGTGAGTAAATTGCCGTTTTTTAGGCGCACGAGCTGCGCCTTGGCGTTTTCCGACTGCAAAATTACTAAATTTCTCTTGAATAGCCGTATAGAGGCGCCAAAAAAGATGCAGCTGCTGTTTGCATATATCGCAACGATAAGGTAACTTTGCTTTTGAACCTGATTCGAACCAGTGACGTCGCTGGCGTCAGCCTTAAACAACGAAATTATGAAATACCGAATACTGCTTAGCAACATGGCAAACGGCGATGAGGCAGAGGTGATTGTGCCGTCGCACACGCCGCTCGAGGACCTCAGCGTGAACATAAAATTAGAGATGCATCTGCCGTATTCCGACGGCGGTTGGCATCGCTTTTTGGTGGGCGGCACTGCCTATATGCCCGAGATGCACTGCGTGGCTGAACCGGAAATGCTCGAAGAAAGCGGCGTCAAGACGGTGCGAAGCTATCGCCCGAGCGAGAGCGTCAGCCTTGCCGACGTGTTCACGGTGCTGCAGTCGGGCGTGACCTACACCCAGGACGAAGGCTCGTTCACCACCCACAAAGTGAGCTGCACCCTCCTCGAGCGCCTCGAGTGAGGCATTCACCCTTTTTGTGAGAGGGCGGATGGGCGGCTGGGTGTGCAACTGCGCCGCGGTTGTGGATGGTGGGGAGGTACTGCTTTTCCCACGTAGCCGACAAGCGAAGCGCAGTCGTCAACATGAGGTTATAGAGGCTGTAACCGCTTGCGCGGTTAATATCGCTGATAATCAAATAATTAGATGCGTGCTGCGAAGAAGCGCCGAAGGTGCTTGACTATGCTTAACCGCGGGTGGAGCGATAGCGAAACCTGCGGTTAAGGCATCTCGTACAATCTGTCGGCGTCGAAGATGTCGAACAATATCAGTGAATGTTGTGCCACATTCGAGGCACATTGTTATTAAGTGTAGCCTTTCCGCAGGTTGCGCCCCTCAAGGGGCTCCACCAGCGGTTAAGCATGGTTCGCCATCTTCGATGACGCATTTAGTCCAACTGTGTGAGGCAAACACCCTCGCTACAGGCGGGGCGGCGGTTATGCCTATGAATTAGAAAATTTTTTGATAATAATCAGGCACATCGGGCGGGATGAGTTGCCGATGTGCCTGAATGACTGTGTTAGCGTATTATGCTATGATGCTTCGATCAAAGGTTATTTCGCCTTTTCGAGCATATACTTTACGAATGGGGTGAGGTGCTTGTTGCCGAGGCGAGCGTTGTAGTCTTGCTTGCCGATGCCTTCAGCCATGCCTTCGAGGGCAACGATGTTGAATTCGGCACCGTAGGTGAGCGATTTGGCTTCGGCGGCAGCTTGAGCGTAGGCTTGAGCCTTGGCGTCGCCGGCAGGCATGGCAGCCACGTCGATGAGCTGGGTGAGCACAGTGGCGGTGTGACGCAGCTTCAGCAGCCATGGACGGATGTCGGCGTGGAAGAGCACCATGCTGGTGTCAGCTTCGATGCTGAGGGTGTTCACCCTGTTGCAGTCAGCCACAATGGCAGCCAGTTCGGCTTTGAGCGCGGTGGCGTTGCCGGTGTTCTTATAGCCTTCGATGAGTTTGCCCATGCTTTCGGGGTCGTTGATGCGCAAGTAAGGCAAGATGTGAGCCATCGGTTGAGCGTATTGCTTGCCAACTGCAGCCACGAGGGCAGCTTTCCAACTTTCCTTGTTGTTGAAAGTGGCGTTGTTCCAAGCATAGTCGGCAGCGCTGAACAGCGGAATCTTGGCTATTTCGCCCTGTTGCATAGGGTTGCAGAGCAACGAAGCGCATCCTTCGAGCTTCTCGGGCAGACGGGCGTCATTGTCGATAGCCGGCATGTCGACGAAGTTAGAATACATGTCAACCGGGAAAGTGTAGGCGTCGGCATTGTCGTTGCAAGGATAGTTCCACCACCAAGCCACCGGTCGACCGAGGTCTTCCTCAACAATCTTCAAGTCGGTGTTGTTAGGCACCGACCACACAGCCTTGCCGGTGATGTAGATTTGAGTCTTGGCAGGAGTGTTCGACAGCGCCGAGAAGAAGTTCTTGCGGCCTTCAGCCTTAGTCCAGCCATAAGCATAGAGTTGAGGCACGAAGTGCAGCGGCTTCACGGTGTCGGCAGCCACAGCGCCAGGCTGGTTCCACTTCTTGTCGATGGCGTTTTGCAGGTCGGTGAGACGCTTGGCGTTGAGTTTCAGGGTGGGCTCGTCGTAAGGCACGCCCACGTCGTCGACAAAGCAGCCAAACTGGCGCACGCCAAGAGAGTGCATAGCCTCAAACTTCTCCATGATTCGGTCAATCACCTTGTCGTCCTTGCCGGTGAAAGCCACACCCGGGTGTATTGCCCAGATGAAATTCACCTTAGTTGCAACCGACACTTCGCACATCTGCTTGATGTCGGCAGCGGTGAAGCAGCCCATCGATTTTTGTTCGGCAGTGAGTTTGTCGGGATACGGTTTGCCCCAGAATCCCGAGTGATAAGGGTCGCTCTTGGCGCCATACATATAAGAATTCATTTTATAGCGCATCATGAATCGAAGCAGGTCTTCGGTGACGGCAGCCGAGTAGGGCACACCGTAGTAGCCTTCAACCACGCCACGGTCCTTGATGTCGGCATAGTCGTAGATGGTTACGCAAGCCATATTGCTTGAGCCGCCGTCGAGCATCTGCTCAAGGCTGGCGATGCCAAAGAACACGGCATCGGTGTTCTCGCCAAGAATCAGCAGCTGAGCGTTGCCGCCTTTCTGCGCTGTGAGCGAGATGATGTGGCGGTCGAACTTGCCGTTGGCGAAAATGTCGCGTTTGAGACGCAACTGCTTAGCCAATTTGTCGGCAGCACCCTTCGAACCGTTCACGCCAAGATAGATGTTGGCGCCCGTCTTAGCCGGTTTTGCAGCAAACTCAGCTTCGATGCCGTGCTGCTTGAGCACAGTGTATAGGCGGTTCTTGGTGGGTTGGTCGATGCCTGTTTCGGCAATCACAGTCGCGGCAGTGCCAAACGAGCAAGTGGCATTGCCCACGGTCTGCAGATGCGGAATAGGGTAGATGGTGTAAGCATCGGCAGCCCATAAGCCCAGAGCGCACGCAGCCATTGCCATCAACATGATTTTTCGCAAGTTTTTCAAAATCATAGTTATGAGTTTTTTATTGGTTAGTAAATAAAGATTATTCTCGCGGTTTAGGGGTTATGTTGGTCGATAGCGGCAGCCGCCAAACCAAATATATTGCAAAAATATCAAATTTCTGCCTAATCGCCTAATTTGCGTGTTATAAAGTTGGTCGAGGACAAAACATTTTGGTGGAAATGTTTGTGATTTTCAGGGAGATAAGTTATATTTGTGGAAGTTAAAAAGTATTGGTAATAGGAAATCTTAAATAGTTGAATGAATATGAGTAACGGTATCCCTAATTTATTTATTTGGATTTTGGTGTATGACTATTTGGAGCGGCATGGAGGTTTTTTTATGGGGCCAAGACGAGGGTCGTTTTGGGGCCGTGTGTTCGGTGCTATCGGCTTTGCAATTTAGTTCGTTTTCTATTCCTTTTTGTCAGCAGTTGCCATATTGCTTGTAATTTGGCTGTTTTTTTGGTTTGTGACTTGGCTCTCTTAGTGGGTTGACACGATATGATGGTAATATTTTGATGCATTGAGTTTTGCTGGTTGGTTTGACTAAGCCATTGGTGCAGATTTGTTGGCGAGGTTTCGCCGGGCATATTGCACGGAAAGCGGAAATGTGTTAACTTTGTTAGGCATAAACCAAAGGCGAAGAACGATGGATGTTTTGGCAACACAAGCAATGATAACCAACCCGGTGCTGATATTCTTTTTGGTGCTGGTGATAATTTTGTTTGCGCCGTTGCTGCTGAACATGATTCGCGTGCCGCACATCGTGGGCTTGATTGTAGCCGGTGTGGCTGTGGGTCCTTACGGGTTTAATCTGCTCGACCGCGACAGCAGTTTCGAGATATTCGGTCAGGTGGGTCTGCTGTATTTGATGTTCCTTGCTGGCCTTGAGATTGACATGTTTCACCTGCGGCTGAATCTGCGGCGCGGGCTTTGCTTTGGTTTGCTCACTTTCCTGCTGCCAATGGCGATAGGAACGCTCGCCAGCGTGTATTTGCTGCATCTCGATTGGGCAGTGTCGCTGCTAATGGCGTCGATGTATGCCTCACACACCCTCATATCATATCCGGTGGTAGCGCGTTTCGGCATCACCAAGAGCCCTGCGGTGCTCATAGCCATTGTGGGTACCATTGTGGCGGTGATTGGCGCTCTGCTGGTGCTTGCCGTGGCGGTAGACGTGAATCGCAGCGGCGGCTTCAATGTGATGAATCTGGTGTGGATTCTGCTTAAGTTAGGGGCTTATTGCGCAGCGTTGCTGTATCTGTTTCCGCGATTGGCGCGCTGGTTTTTCAGGAAATATAGCGACAATGTCACACAGTTTGTGTTTGTGCTTGCAATGGTGTTCTTGGCATCGTGGCTTGCACAGGTCATCGGGCTTGAAGCGGTGCTTGGTGCATTCTATGCCGGATTGCTTTTGAACCGGTTTGTGCCAAACGTGTCGCCGTTGATGAGCCGCATCGAGTTTGTGGGCAATGCTTTGTTCATCCCGTATTTTCTGATAGGTGTGGGAATGATGGTGGACGTGAGTGTGATAGTTCAAACCGACACCATCGTGGTGGCACTGAACATGCTTGTGATAGGACTTGCCAGCAAATGGATAGCGGCGTATGTGGCGCAGAAATGGTTCGGCATGCAGGCCGCCGACCGCCAGGTGATGTTCGGGCTTACCACGGCACACACGGCAGTGGCACTTGCAGTGGTCACCATTGGCTATAACATGATATTGCCCGACGGGTCGCGTATGTTGGGCACCACGGTGCTCAATGGCACGGTGGTGATGATACTTGTGACTTGCGCGCTTGCCCCGATAGTTACTTCGGGAGCTGCTGCAAAGGTGAAGCTACGTATGCTTGGCGAGAGCCGCGACTCGGGCGAAAAACCACGCCGCAGACTGATGAGCACGCTCATTCCGGTGTCGAACCCGGTGACGGCAGCCAGCTTGGTTGATTTGGCGCTGATGATGAAGCGCCGCACCACGTCGGAGTCGATATTCGCTTTGCATGTGCGCAACGACAATTCGAATTCGAGCAAGGCGATAGGCGAAACGGCGCTGAAGCTGGCGTGCAACACCGCGGCAGGCGCAAACGTGGCTATGACCGCCATTGAGCGCTACGACCTGAACACCGTGGCAGGAATAGTGAACGTGATGAAGGAACGCGACATCAGCGATGTGGTGGTGGGAATGCACTTGCGCGGCAGCATCGTCACCGACAGCTATCTGGGCGGCAAACTCGAGGCTTTGCTGCGCGACACCAACAAGATGGTGATTATTTCGCGCTGCTACATACCGGTGAACACGCTCATGCGCGTGGTGGTTGTGGTGCCCGAAAAGGCGGAGTATGAAACCGGCTTCGAAGCGTGGGTGATACGCGTGGCTACGTTAGCCTCGCGCATTGGCTGCACGGTGGTGTTTGAGTGTCCGCTTGCCATGAAGCCGCTCATTCGTGGCGTGATACACACCGAAAACATCGATGTGAAGCAAGAATACCGCGAATTTTCAGATTGGAACGATTTTGCGCTGCTTGCCAACCGGCTGCAGGACGACGACTTGCTTGTGGTGATAGCGGCGCGCCACACGTCGCTGTCGTTCAACTCCGTGATGGACGATTTGGCAAGTCTGCTTGGCCGTTACTTCTCGCACACAAACATGCTGATGGTTTACCCCGAACAATTTGGCGAATCGCCTCAGCTGGTGTCGTTCAGCGACCCTATGACAAGCGACATCAACTCATCGACAACCATAGTTACGCGATGGCTGCGCGTTTGGCGCAAGTGGCTGCGTAAGCGCTTGGGTTGAGGCTGCCCTGGGCGTTTGGTTAAAAACGCAAAATTTTAACAATCGCAAATCGCTCACGGTAAGCCTTTTTGATATTTTTGTAATATTGTCTTCGAACCAAAGTTTTCCAAAATAATTTTTAAAGCGCTGACTTTTAAGTATTTGCAAAATTTAGATAGGGAAAAAGTTTTCCAAAACGAAAATTTTTATGAAAATAATTTAGGATAAGTGTTGCAAAAGTGTGAACTAATAATTAGTTTTGCATAACGAAAACAATCAGTGTTAGCTGCTGAAAAAACCTGTTTTATTTGAACAATCTTAACAACTAAATTAACATTATTTTAAGAAAAATGATACAGACCGTTGTAAAACGAGATGGGCGAATTGTGGGCTATAACGAGGAGAAGGTTAAAGCCGCTATCCGCAAAGCTATGTTGCAGACCGAGAAGGGCGAAGACGAAAGCTTGATAATGCGTATTGTTGACCGTATCACTGCACGCGGACGTGAAAACATGGAAGTGGAGCAGATTCAGGATATGGTGGAAGATGAATTGATGAAAAGCTCTCGCAAAGAGGTTGCGAGAAAATATATTGCTTATCGCGACCAACGCCGCATTGCGCGCAATGCCAAGACGCGCGACGTCTTCTTGGAAATTATCAATGCCAAGAACAACGATGTGACTCGCGAAAACGCAAACATGAATGCCGACAGCCCAGCCGGCATGATTATGAAGTTTGCCAGCGAAACCACCAAGAAGTTTGTTGACGACTATCTGCTTTCGCCAGAGTCGAAAGAGGCAGTGCGAGGCAACTATCTGCATGTGCACGACAAGGATTATTATCCCACCAAGAGCCTCACCTGTGTGCAGCACCCGCTCGACAATATCCTGAAATATGGCTTCACAGCCGGACACGGCGAGTCGCGCCCTGCAAAGCGCATCGAAACAGCAAGCGTGATTGCTTGTATTTCGCTTGAAACAGCCCAGAACGAGATGCACGGCGGACAAGCCATCCCGGCATTCGACTTCTATTTGGCGCCATATGTGCGTTCGTCGTTTGTTGAGGAAGTGAAAAATATCGAGAAGTTCGACGGTCAGGACCACAGCGACATGTATGAGTGTGAGCTCGACGACTATCTGCAGAAGCCGCTCGACGGGCTTGAGGGCAATGAGCGCGTATTGCAGCACGCCATAAACCGCACCGTGGCACGCGTTCACCAAGCAATGGAAGCGTTCATACACAACATGAACACCATCCACTCGCGTGGCGGCAATCAAGTGGTGTTCAGCTCGATTAACTACGGCACCGACACCTCGGCTGAGGGTCGTTGCATCATACGCGAGCTGCTCAAGTCGACCTACGAAGGTGTTGGCAACGGCGCCACCGCAATATTCCCGATTCAGATTTGGAAAAAGAAGCGTGGCGTGAGCTATCTGCCTGAGGACCGCAACTACGACCTTTATCAATATGCATGCAAGGTTACTGCACGCCGTTTCTTCCCGAACTTCGTGAACCTCGATGCCACATATAACTATAACGAAAAGTGGCGTGCCGACGACCCAGAGCGCTATAAATATGAGATTGCCACCATGGGATGCCGCACACGCGTGTTTGAAAACCGTTTTGGAGAAAAGACATCGGTGGGACGAGGCAACCTGTCGTTCTCTACCATCAACATCGTTAAGTTGGCGCTTGAGTGCCGCGAAATTGAAGATAAGCAACAGCGCATCGACATGTTCTTTGCCAAACTCGACAATATGCTCGAGGTTGCAGCTCATCAGCTTTGCGACCGCTACGACTTCCAAAAAACAGCCCTCGTTAAGCAGTTCCCATTGGTGATGTCGAAGCTGTGGAATGGTGCTTCGGGTCTCGACCGCAACGAAACCATTCAGTCGGTAATCAACCAAGGCACTTTGGGCATCGGTTTCATCGGCTTGGCTGAATGTCTTATCGCCCTTGTGGGCAAGCATCACGGCGAGAGCGAGGAAGCACAGCAATTAGGCTTGAAGATTGTGTCGTATATGCGCGACCGTGCCAACGATTTCTCGGAACGCTACCAACACAACTTCAGTATTCTTGCCACTCCAGCCGAAGGTCTTTCGGGCCGTTTCACCAAGGGCGACCGCAAGAAGTTTGGCGTTGTGCCGGGTGTAACTGATAAAGATTATTACACCAACTCGAACCATGTGCCTGTCTACTATCACTGCAGCCCGCGCCACAAGGCTGAGATTGAGGCTCCGTATCACGATCTCACCCGTGGCGGCCACATCTTCTATGTAGAGATTGACGGCGACGCCACTCACAACCCCGAGGCTGTGATGCAGATTGTCGACATCATGGACAAATACAACATTGGCTACGGCTCGGTGAACCACAACCGCAACCGTTGCATGACCTGCGGATATGAAGATTCGCAAGCCGACTTGAAGGTGTGCCCGAAATGCGGCAGCACCGACATCGACAAGCTTCAGCGCATCACCGGCTATCTGGTGGGAACCACTGACCGCTGGAACTCGGCTAAGTTGGCTGAGCTGCGTGACCGCATCGTGCACAAGTGATGCCCTGTTGGCTGGCACAAAGCATACAAATAAAATATTGCTAAGGCATGACACTGAGAGTGCTTGATATAGCCCGCGGAACATCGGTTGATGGTCCCGGGCTTCGCGATTCAATCTATTTTGCCGGATGTCACCACGCTTGCGAGGGTTGCCATAACCCGCAGTCGTGGGACATGAACGGCGGCAGAGAGATGAGCGACGACGAAATAATGGAGATACTGCGGTACGACGATTTCGACGTTACATTCAGCGGCGGCGACCCAATGTATCGTGCCGCCGATGTGGCTCGTTTGGCACGACGCATCAAGGCGGAGCTTGGCAAGACCATTTGGTGTTACACCGGATTTAAGTTCGAAAGCATTGTCAGCGACCCGCATTTTCGTTGTTTGCTGGAGGCTGTTGATGTGCTTGTCGATGGTCCGTTTGTGCTTGCCGAACGCGACATTTCGTTGCGTTTTCGCGGAAGCGGCAACCAGCGCATCATCGACGTGAAGCGCTCGCTTGCTACAGGCGCAGTGGTGCTGATGCAGCAATATATGTGACATATTTCTGAAAAATAGGCTGAAACTGCTTGATGAAACTTTTGGCGAATATCCGAGGTTTTTTCAAGCAGTTTTTTTGTTGTTTGTCGCGATGGTGTTGCGCAAATGTTGGAGTTTTCTTAATTTTGAGGAGCTGAATTCAACCACTCAAAAGAAAAATGACAAAGTGTGAAATGACCGAAGCGGCTATGCGCAGAAACGGCTTGTTGGCAGGCGGCATGCTTGTTGCCATCGCGGCGATATATGCAGTGGTGGCTTATATTGTTCCGCTGGCGCTCGACGACTATGTTTTCATTGATACTTACACGAATGCGTTGCCGGAGTCGCGAAGCGATTTCTCGCTGCGTCGCTGGATTGCGTTTGCGTCGACTGTGAGGAGTGAAGATAATGGTAGACTTGCCAATATTCTCTCGCCCGTGTCCACCTTGTTCATGCCCAAGTGGCTGTATGCGGTGATTACCGGCTGCGTGACGGCTGCGATGGTGTGGCTTTTGGCGCGATTGGCTAAGGGCGGCAAGCCCAGTTGGCAGCTGCTTGTTGCCATGTGGGCGGTTGTGCTTGTGGTGTTGCCTTGGCGCAATAATTTGTTTGTTGCCGATTACGAGTTGAATTATATCTACACAGGCGCGCTGTTGCTGGCTACGCTGCTCGCGGCTGAACGCGCAGCCGAAGGCAAGGCTGATGCGGCAGAAACCGCAGCGGCGTGCGTGATTGCGTTTCTGGCAGGGTGGATGCACGAAGGCTTTTCGGCGGCGCTGGTGTTCGGTGTGGGGCTTTGGGCGCTTTGTGTAAGGTTTAAGATGCCCGCAAGGTGGTGGGCAGTGGTGATAGCCTTAGGGTGCGGAATGTTGGTGGCGTTGACGGCACCGGGTGTATGGCTGCGATTCGGCGCTCAGCACGGAGCGCATATAAAGTCGATAAAAGCTATTGCCTTCAACTACGCTTCACTGGCGATGTTTGCGCTTGTGGCGTGCATGTTGCTTAGGCGTGAGTGGCGCCGCCGGTTGCGTGGCGTGTTTTCCCAAAGACTGTTTGTGGTTTCATTAGGTGCTTCGTTTGTAGGACTGCTGTATAGCTTTGTGATACGTTTCCAGCCGCGTATGGCTATGATTAGCGCCACGTTTGCCATAATTGCCATTGGCTGCATTTTGCGAGAGTGGCAAGTGGCGAAAAAAGTGGCTCGGTGCAAAGTACTGCATGCCGTTGTGATGTTGGCGTGCTTTCTGTTTATGGCAAATGTGATTAGGGTGCAAAACATACTCTCCGCCGAGGCGGAGGCGGTGATAAAGTTGATGAAATCGTCGGCTCACGGTGTGGCGTTCTATGATGTGAGAGACCACCATCAGGACCATCTGTCAACGCTGGGCATGCCGCTGCGGCTGTACTGGATGGAGCCTTTTTCGTTTGCGTCGCTCGCTCAGGTGCTCGACAAAGATGAACCGATAGCCGTTGTGCCTACCGCGTTGCGCAATGCCCGTCTGGCAAAAGCCGATGATGTGCCGGGCAATGCCGGGATGAGGCGGCTGAACGGTTGCCTCGTTGGCGCTCCTATAGAGGATTACAAGGAGACATTTACGGAGTATTTCGACGTAACACTTGCCGACGGCCGACGTTGCCGTTCGATGCTTGTGCTGTGCCAGCAGTTTGTGAACGAGGCAGGTGAGCGAATGATGTACTACCGACCGCTTGATGTGCCGGCATCGACTCCCGTAGCTGAAGTGAACCTGATTGAGTGACCTTGGCAGGCCGACTATTTGTAGGAGTCGGCTTGATTGTAGATGTGGGTGAAGATGTTGCGGTCGTCGTCGGTGAGCGTTTTGCCGCGGCGAGCCATCACTCGTTCGGCAATCTGGAAGAATTTCACTAACGAAACATCGGTGAAACCAGCCGCCGAGCCTTCGGAGAACGACGGCACGAAAGCCCTCGGGAACCCTGCGCCGTGAATGTTGACGCCCACACCGAGCACAGTGGCAGTGTTGAGCATGCAGTTAACGCCCACCTTGGTATGGTCGCCCATGATTAAGCCACAGAATTGCAGCCCGGTGCGCAGGAAGCGGGTTGAGGGATAGTTCCACAGTTTTATTTCAGTATAGTCGTTTTTCAGGTTTGATGCCGAAGTGCCGGCTCCGATGTTGCACCATTCGCCAACCACCGCATTGCCCAGAAAGCCATCGTGCGCCTTGTTGCTGAAACCAGTCATCACCACATTGTTCAGTTCGCCGCCCACTTTGCAATACGGACCCAGAGTGGTGGCTCCGTAGATTTTGGTGCCCATATTCACATGGGCATTTTCGCAAGCGGCAAACGGGGCGCGAATGCAGCTGCCCTCCATCACCTCGGCGTCACGGCCGATGTAGATGGGGCCGTTGGTGACGTTTAGGAAAGCGCCTTCAACCGAAGCGCCCTCTTCGATGAATATTTTAGGCGAACCGTTGTCGAAAACCGGATTTCCCACCACGGTGTTTGTGCAGCTGAGCGGTTGCGACTTGCGCCCCTCGGTGATAGCCAGGAAGTCGGCAAGCAGCTGTTCGCCGTTTTTGAGGAATATGTCGTAGACAAATCGAATCTGTTCAGGGCAGAAATCCACCACCACCGACGGAGTGATGTTGCGCTTGCGGTAGTCGTCCTTTGAGCAGCGGAAAGCTATTACCGCCTTTTTGCCCGAAGCGGCGTCGTTGTAGCACAAGGCTTCGCCCATGTTAAGCTCGGCAATCAAGTCGGCAAGCTGTTTTGTAGGCAAGATGTGCGAGGCAATGAAGAGATTGTCGCGCGTGGCTTTTGTCGGGAATTTGTTCGACAGATATTCAGGCGTGATGTATGAAATGTTCGCATCGCCGCCGAATGTCCTTTGCCATTTCTCGCTAATGGTGTTTATGCCCACTCTGATGTGGCTCACCGGCCGTGTGTAGGTGAGCGGCAGCAGGTTGTCGCGCACCTCTTTTTCGTCGTATAATACTATATTCTTCATATCGGTGGAAAAACATTATGGTGAAATGTTGCAGCCTGCCCGTGTTGAGCAGTGCCTGATGCCGTGATTGTAGTACGGCTTGTTGTTGCAAATGTAGGCATTATTTGTGGAAAACGGTGCTGTCTTCGTAGGTTTTTTGCTGCCGAGGGGTGCAGATTTGCGCCGATTTGGTTGATGGCGGCTGCTTTTGGCGCCGTTGAAGGGCGAAACTCATTCGGGTAGGCGATAAAGTTAAATAAAAATAACAAAGGTTAAATAAAATTAATTTTGAATTTTTCGAAAAAGCTTTTTGGGCGCGAAATGTGCCATATAATAATGTGTGGGGCGTGTTGCGTGATTCGAAATGGCGTTAGAGGGTGCTTCAGAGCGGTTTTTGAGGCGAAAAACATTTGGTAATTAGCAAATTAGTTAGTAACTTTGCAACACTTTTTGAGCGCTGTAGACTACGCCAAAACTATGTCTAACCCGTTGGGGCAGAGGTGGTTGCGGTGCGTTAAATGGTGCTGAAACGCAGAAATAAATATAAAAAGTTTAACAATTTAAAAAGCAAAAACAGAACTAAGATGCCTACAATTCAGCAATTAGTAAGAAAAGGCCGAGTATCTTTGGAAGACAAGAGTAAGTCGCCAGCTTTGGATTCATGCCCACAACGTCGTGGCGTGTGCGTTCGTGTTTACACAACCACTCCAAAGAAGCCAAACTCTGCAATGCGTAAGGTGGCTCGTGTGAGATTAACCAACGGCAAAGAAGTGAACTCTTACATTCCGGGCGAAGGACACAACTTGCAGGAACACTCAATCGTGATGGTTCGTGGCGGTCGTGTAAAGGACCTTCCAGGTGTAAGATATCACATTGTTCGTGGTACTCTCGATACAGCCGGTGTTGCAGGACGTACTCAACGTCGCTCGAAATACGGAGCAAAGCGCCCAAAGGCTGCTAAGAAGTAATACGAAGCACTTTTCGAACTATTTAAACAAAAACAAATTTAATTTTAAACTTAGTTTTTGGTTTTATTGGATTGATTTATAATCAGGTTGAGTAAATGGCGCAAGCGAGCGCCGTTGAAGAACAAAGAAGCAAACAACCAAGCGGACTAAAACTACAACTT
>JBJECZ010000131.1:0-22717 GCA_051871555.1 Muribaculaceae bacterium
GTGCAAAATTACACCTTTTCCCCGAATTGGCAAAATCTTTCGCAATATTTTTTCAGATTATTTTCACGCCATCCGCCTCAACTCCCCACAAATCAGCCCCTTACGCCTCAAAAAAAATTTTTAACAAAAAAGAGCGAAACCGATTTCTGGTCTCGCCCTTTATGTATTTATTACAATAACGCCTTATGCTTTCGACAGCAAATATTGCTTGAACGGGCCAAAAGCCGATGGCATGCGCACGCTCTGCTTTGGGTTATCCATAAAAGCACGCAAGCGTTGAGGAATGTCGATGTCCTCGCCGATGATGCTGTCGACCACCGACTTGAACTTGGCAGGGTGAGCCGTTTCGAGCATCACACCCACCTCGCCGGGTTGCAAGCCCTCCTGCAGGCTGCGGTAAGCAACAGCGCCGTGAGGGTCGAGCAAATAGCCTCGCTGGCTATAGACGTCAGCCAAAGTCTGTGCAATCTGTTCGTCGGTGTAAGTGAATCCCGAAATTTCAGCCTTTATTGCTTCCCAAGAGTTGTGATAGAGGTCTAAGATGCGAGCAAAGTTGCTTGGGTCGCCCACATCCATAGCGTTGGCAATGGTGGCCACCGATGGTTTTGGGGTGTAGACGCCTGTTTGCAAATAGTTATACACCACATCGTTGCGGTTATTAGCAGCGATGAAGCGCTTCACCGGCAAGCCCATAAACTTGGCAATCAGACCGGCAGTGATGTTGCCGAAATTGCCGCTTGGCACCGACACCACGATGTTGTTCAAGTCCTCGCCAGCCTTTATCAGTTGGGCATACGCATAAAAATAGTAGAACATCTGTGGCAGGAAGCGCGCCACATTAATGCTGTTGGCGCTGGTGAGCATCATATGCGAATTCAGTTCCTTGTCCATGAAAGCGGTCTTAACCAACGCTTGGCAGTCGTCGAACGTGCCGTTGACCTCAATGGCGGTGATGTTATTGCCCAAAGTGGTGAATTGAGCCTCTTGAATGCGGCTAACCTTGCCCGACGGATATAGTACAAAAACTCTCACGCCCGGCACATTAAGGAATCCGTTTGCAACGGCACCGCCGGTGTCGCCCGAAGTAGCCACCAGCACATTAACCATACGGTCCTCTCCATTTTGACGGTTGAAATGCCCGAGCAGGCGCGCCATGAAACGTGCGCCGACATCCTTGAACGCCAACGTAGGTCCGTGGAACAATTCGAGCGAATAGCGACAGTCGTCGACCTTCACCAAAGGGATGTCGAAGCTGAGAGTATCGCTGACAATATGCTTCAAATCGTCGCTGTCGATATCGTCGCCAAACAGCATGTAAGCCACAGCAAACGACATTTCCTGAAGCGACATTGAGCTGATGTTACTGAAAAAAGCTTTTGGCATTTTGCCAATGTGCTCAGGCATGAACAAGCCGCGGTCGGCAGCGAGGCCTTTCACCACCGCTTCGGCGAGCGTCACCATTGGCGTTTTGCCATTTGTGCTGTAATATTTCATTATTATATATATAAGAATTACACTTAATGTTTCAAAAACTCTCTGATGTATTGGTCGCCGCTCAAGGTGCCGTAGCAGCCATTGCGAGCAGCAAACTCGTCGTAGCAAGTCACACCGTCGGGTTCATCGCCGGGGCGGCAAATCACGAACGGCACAGCATCGGCAGTGTGAGTGCGCACACAGCAGGGTGTGGGATGGTCGGGCAGCACCGAAATGGCAACAGGGAACGGCATCTTTTCAACAGCCTCAACGATGGGACGGCAGATGCGACTGTCGAGATACTCCACCGTTTTCACTTTCAGTTCGGCATTGCCTTCGTGCCCAGCCTCGTCGCTTGCCTCGACGTGCAGAAAAACGAAATCGTAATCGCCACGCAAGGCATCGATGGCAGCTTGCGCTTTGCCCTCGTAGTTGGTGTCGTAGAGTCCGGTGGCTCCTGGAACGATTATCGGCTTTAAGCCCGAGTAGATGCCAATGCCGCGAATCAAGTCGACTGCCGAAATCACCGCGCCGCGCCCTATGCCGAACAAATCGCTCAGCGTGCGCATTTTCGGGCGATAGCCAGCCGACCACGGCCAAATGCTGTTAGCCATATCCTTGCCTTGGGCAGCACGGCGGCGATTTACCGGGTGTAAAGGCAAAATCTCTTGCGACTTCAGAATCAGCTGATTGATGCGCGTGGCGGTGTCGGCAGCCTCGTCGGCAGCAGGCTTCACCAGCACTTGAGCAAACGGTGTTCCCGGCACATCGTGAGGCGGAGTGCAAACAATGCTCTTGTCACCGCCGCGAATCTTCAGCAGATGGCGATACGACACACCGTTAAAAAAGCGCACATCGACGTCGCCAAGCTGCTCGTTGAGATAATCAATCAGTTGAGCCGCTTCGGCATCAGTGATGTGTCCTGCTGAATGGTTTTTTATCTTGCCATCTTCCACGCAGATGAGGTTGCAGCGCATAGCCATTTCGCCCGGCTCGATGTCGACGCCCATGCTGGCAGCCTCAAGCGAGCCGCGCCCTTCGAATACGCTCGGCAAATCGTAGCCCAGCAGCGACAAGTGCGCCACCTCGCTGCCCGGGTGGTAGCCATCGGGCACCGTGTGCAGCATGCCGCATCGGCCTTCTCTGGCAAGGCGGTCGATGGTGGGTTTCGCAGCAGCCTGCAACGGCGTGCGACCGCCCAACTGTGCGAGTGGCTCGTCGGCCATTCCATCGCCAAGAATAATTATATGTTTCATTACTTACTTCCTCTTATTTTTTTGAAAAACAACGCAACCGGCTGTAACATCCGCCGCAAAAGCTGCTTAGCGAATGTTGGCGATGCTGATGATGTCGGCAAACACGCCGGCAGCAGTCACCTCGGCACCTGCTCCGTAGCCCTTAATTTCCATCGGGAATTCGTGGTAGCGGTCGGTGGTGATGAGAATCACATTTGTGCTACCTTCGAGGGCAAAGAACGGGCTGTTCATGTCCACCTCGCGCAAACCGATGCCGAGTTTGCCATCCTCAAGCGAAGCCACAAATCGAATCTTGCAGTTACGGCTTTCAGCCTTTTGGCGCATTGCCTCGATTGAGGCGTCTAATTCGTGCACACGAGCCATAAAGTCGTCAACCGAACCGCTGAAATATTCATCAGGCACAAACAGCTCCTTAACTACATCCGACTGCTCCACCACATAGCCCGATTCGCGGGCAAGGATGGTGATTTTGCGTGCCACATCGTTTCCGCTGAGGTCGACGCGCGGGTCGGGCTCGCTATAGCCATACGCGCGAGCCATGCGCACCGTTTCGCTGAATGGCACTTGTGCCGAAAGCGAATTGAAAATGAAGTTGATAGTGCCCGAAAGCACAGCTTCGATTTTCAGAATCTTGTCGCCCGAGTTGCGCAGGTTGTTGATGGTGTTGATGATGGGCAGACCGGCGCCCACGTTGGTCTCGAACAAATACTTCACATCGCGCTTGTGGGCAATGTGCTTGAGGCGGCTGTACGAAGCATAGTCCGATGCGGCAGCAATCTTGTTGGCAGCCACCACGTTGACGTTATGGTCGAGCAACTCGCCATAGATGCTGGCAATGTCGGCGCTCGCTGTGCAATCGACAAACACCGAATTGAAGATGTTCATTTTCAGAATCTCCTGCTTGATGTTCTCAGCCGAGGCGGCAATAGTAGCCCCGTCGAGCAGCGCCTTCACGTTGCCAATGTCGAGGCCTTCGCGGTTGAAGATGCACTTCTTGGAGTTGGCAATGCCCACCACGCGCAGCTCAAGCGATTTTTCGCGCTTAAGGCTCTCCTGCTGTTGGTGAATTTGATTCACAAGGCTCATTCCCACGTTGCCCACGCCGGTGATGAACAAGTTGAGCACCTGCGTTTCCGACAAGAAAAAACTGTCGTGAATCACATTCAGCGCCTTGCGCAAATAAGCCAAATCAATCACAAACGAGATGTTGGTTTCCGAGGCGCCCTGAGCACAAGCAATCACGTTGATGCCGTTGCGCCCCAGCGTGTTGAACAGCTTGCCGGCAATGCCCGGAGTGTGCTTCATGTTCTCGCCCACAACAGCCACGGTGGCAAGGTCGCGCTCAGCCGTGATGTCGCTGATGTCGCCCGTGCTAAGCTCGTTCACAAACTCCTCTCGCAGCACCTTCACTGCCTTTTCGGCATCGGCATTCTTCACGGCAAACGAAGTGTTGTGCTCCGATGAAGCCTGCGAAACGAGGAACACGCTCACGCCGTTGCGAGCCAGTGCATTGAAGATGCGCGAATTGATGCCAATCACGCCCACCATGCCAAAACCGGTGAGGGTGATTAGGCAAGTGTCGTTAATCGACGAGATGCCCTTGATGGCTTTGCCTTCCGAAGTGTTTTCGTCGGAGATGAGCGTGCCCGGAGCCGAGGGGTTGAACGTATTTTTTATTAGAATAGGAATATTCTTGTGGAAAACCGGGTAGATTGTGGGCGGATACACCACCTTGGCGCCAAAGTTGCAAAGCTCCATCGCCTCGATGAAGGTGAGCCTGTCGATGACGTACGCCGAACTGATCACGCGCGGGTCGGCAGTCATAAAGCCGTCGACGTCGGTCCAGATTTCAAGCGTGCGGGCATCGAGCGCCGAGGCAATCAGGGCAGCGGTGTAGTCGCTGCCGCCACGTCCCAGGTTGGTGATTTCGCCCGAATTGCGGTCCGACGAGATGAAGCCAGGCACCAGCGCCACTTTGCCATCAAACGAGCCCAGCGTTTGCTTGACAAGCTGCTCGGTGAGCTCAAGGTCGGCAAGATGCTTGCCAAACTGGGTGGTGGTGCGAATGAATTGGCGCGAATCGAAGTGAGTGGCACCGTCGATAATGCGAGCAATGATGGCGCTCGACAGCCGTTCGCCATAGCTCACCACAATGTCGCGAGTTCGGTCGCTGAGGTCCTTAATCAGCGCAATGCCACGGAAAATGTTGCCCAGCTCCTCAAGCAAGGGGTCGGCAACGGCATGCACCTCGGCTTGCTTTTCGGGCGGCACCATGCCCGAAATCACGTCGTTGTGACGCGTTACAATCTCGGCATACTGCTGCAAATAGCTCATATCGCCCGTCGAAGCCTGTCGTGCAGTGTTAATCAACTTGTCGGTGATGCCGCCAAGCGCCGATACCACCACAACCACCTGCTCGTCGATGCTTTCAACAATCTTCTTCACGCTGCGCAGGCTTTCAACCGTGCCCACCGACGTGCCTCCAAACTTCAATACCTTCATTTAACGTTATCAATTATATGTATTAACTAAATGTATTCTCTCATAGTCATCAGCCTAAGCATCACAGCACGGCTGTTCAACCAGAAACATAAAATTCCGCGCAAAGGTAATAATTTTTCGTGAATAAGCATTACAAATTGTCGGCAAAACAGCCATTCCAATTGCACAATTAATCGAAATGCAACAAACTTCAGATTATTTTGCGGATGCCGTCGCCAGTGCGCCATTCGCTCAGATTGCCTGGCACGCCGTAGCGCCATGGTTGTTTGTGATGGCGGATAGCGTCGTAGTATTTTCGCCTCCCGTTTGCATTTAAGCCTAAACAATATGCTTGGCAATAACCGCGAAATTCGCTAAATTTGCAGTAACATGAAAGAGATTGACGACATATTCCATCTCGACGACCTGCAGCCCGAACCGAAGCGAGGGTCGCTGCTCATCGCCAAGCCAACGGTTGACGACACCTGCTTCAGTCGTGCGGCAATCATCACCGTGAACCACAGCGAACGCGGCTCGATGGGGCTGATTATCAACAAACCGTCGGGCTTAACCCTCAACGAAGCCATTGACGGGCTGCTCACCGACGAGGATATCCCGCTTTATGTTGGCGGTCCGGTGAACACCGAACTGCTGTTTTACATCCACACGTTGGGCGACATCATCACCGGCGCAAAACCCATCGGCAACGGCTTGTTTGTGGGCGGCAGCTACGACGCCATGAAGCGCTACATCAACAGCGGCGCACCTGTAAACGGCAACGTGAAATTTATGCTGGGCTACAGCGGTTGGGCGGCTTCGCAGCTCAGCGCCGAAATTGGCATGAACGACTGGGCGGTGAGCTTCGACGTCGACACCGCACTCGTGCTCAGCAACCACCCCGATGACATCTGGCAGCAATTGGTCACTCGCATGGGCGAACGCTACAAGATGTGGCACAACTGGCCCTCCGACCTTTCGATGAACTAACCCATCCGATTGGGGGTCAGCGGCTCGGGTGGGGGTCAGCGGTTGCTGAAGCGCTGCATAATCACTGCATCTTCAAACATGCCGTTGCCGCACGAAATCCACTGCGGCAGCACGGTTTCGCCTGTAAATCCGGCTTGGCGGAACAACGCCAGCGCCGCCTCGTTGCTGCGGCGAATGGTGCAATACACCTGATTCAGGCTCAAACGGCCGAATGCATAGTTCTCAACGGCGATGCGCAGAGCCATCTCTCCAACGCCAGTGCGGCGATGTGCCTTGTCGACAAACACGCCCACTTCGGCACGCGAGTTCATAGGGTCGAAGTTGAACACATCCACCATTCCCACCGCCTTGCCGGCATGCAAAACAATCATGCGCACTTCGTGGGTGGCATAAATATCAGAATTATAGTTCTGCAGATACTGCCACAGCGCATGGCGCGAAAACGGTGCCGAGCAGTTGCCCGAAATCCAAGCATCAATTTCGCTCTCCCACCTATATAACAAGTTGAAGTCGTCCGGCTCAAGCGGTCGCAACTCTATTTCGCCTATTTTGAGGTATTCTGCCATACACAATTCCTTTAGATTTTGCATCGCGCAACTCCACACGCTAAACGATGCCTGCTGCAAAGTTAAGCAAACCTCCGCGATAAAGCAACCATAGGCACCGGCATCGGCAATTATCTCACATAATTTTGCCAAAACCATCGGAAAGTGTTACCTTTGATGCCGGCAACGAGCCATCAACAAAACTACTTTCATAAACATAACAAAGAAAAAAAATAACCATACAATGGGAATTGTAATAGGAATCGACGTGGGCGGAAGCACCACAAAGATTGTAGGACTTAACGAAGGTGAAATTATTTCGCCGATGTTTATCACTGCCACCGACCCGGTGTCGTCGCTGTTCGGCGCATTTGGCAAATACATCTACAGCAACAACATATCGCTCAGCGACATTGAGCACGTAATGATTACGGGCGTGGGCAGCGCTTACGTTGAGGGAAACATCTACGGTCTGCCCACAACCAAAGCCGACGAGTTTCAGAGCGACGGCCTCGGTGCTCATTTCGGCAGCAAACTCGAAAAACTCATTGTTGTGAGTATGGGCACCGGCACCACCCTCATACAAGTGGAAGGCGACAAAATACGCTACCTCGGCGGACTGGGCATGGGCGGCGGAACGCTCATGGGACTCTCGTCGCTGCTGCTGAAAACCACCAACATCGACACCATTCAGGAGCTTGCCGAACGTGGCAACGTGAAGAACGTGAACCTGCAAATTGAGGACATCTGCAAAAACGACCTCGAAGGGCTTCCACTCTATGCCACAGCATCGCTTTTCGGCAAAGTTGCCAACTCACACGCCTGCGACGAAGATATTGCCATAGGCATCTATTACCTTGTGATTCAAACCATTGGATGCGCCGCAGTGCTAAGCGCCCTCAACAGCGGAATCAAAGACATTGTGCCAATAGGCAACCTTGCCCAAATTCCGCAATGCCGCATCATCTTCAAGATGATTGAGGACCTCTACAAAGTGCGCTTCCACATACCCGAGCACGCCGAATTCCGCACCGCCATCGGCGCCGCCCTCTGCTACAAGAAGCCATAAAAAAGCCTCTCAACGCACCGGTACGATAGCCCACCACAACGACGGGCACAATAGATTATCAGCGATATTAACCACGCAAGCGGTTAACGTCGCTGATAATTAGACAATTACACACCAATTCACCTTGGATTGTAGGGGTTGTGTCGAAATTAAAAAAGTGATTTGAGCATTTAGCTATTTAATTACCACGCACCCCAATGCCCAGGCGGCGGCCATAGTCACCACACATATCTTTTAGTCGTTTTCGTCGAACTCACGTTAATTAAATCGCTTTAGTCGACTCAAGAATAAAGCCAGGAATACTTTGTTGCATATCCCACACCACATTCATCGGACACTCGCCATGGCTGCTGTTATAGTTCATAAAACCTAAACAATAATAGGCATTTGTGTTGCCATATTCGTCTTGTTTTGCATCACGAACGAACAAAAGATATTTCCAACCATTTGATGCTTGCTCAATAATGCGTCGTCCTTCTTTACTATCTCGACGAACTTTATTCATCGATTGCCAATGAAATTGGTCTGGCGATATTGCATAATCCTCATATAGCGTACTCGGAGAATATTCCTTATCTGATTTGTTGATTGTAACAAACACCATTGCGAATTTTCTTTCAGTATTATATTGAGTACCAAGCACCTGCCAACGACCAAGTTTATCCTCGAGCAGCAAATGAATCTCGTCAGCGCTATAACAACCATACAATTCTATTTCGCCTTGGTCATCTACCTTTAGCCATTTTGTAGTTTGGCTTAATTGCGAAAGTCGCAACGTCACCATAAATCGCAATTCCTCAATAAACCACTTTGAATCAAATGCTGACAAAACGGCATCTTCAATGCTTTTAAATGACTTGCCGAAAGACTCGTTCACCTTCTGTATTTTGTCCATCCAAACAGTATAGTAAAATAATTGCAAGAATTTATTCTCCCTTGGCGAAGCATCTTTTGGATGGGTCATACCATTGTTTATCAACTTTTTAAGATAAGCCAAATATTGATAACTATTAGTATGATACAATCTCGCAATGCCCCCTTCAAGCAGCTTGGTGTAATCACTGCTGACATCAAAGCCATCCACTTGAATGCCCGACTGCATCTTTAAACGAGCCCAAGAACCAGGCGTTTTATAAACAATGCGCCAATCAAGATTGAAGTTGTTTATAAAATTCTCATAAGTGAGCGCTTGTCCCGTATTTTGTGTAAATGTTCTGCACTCTCTACGGAGTCGTGTCAAGTTAAATATTGCCTCATGTATGTTTTTTAAAATGTACTCCTGTGCCTGTCGCTCCATTGTGATAGAACACCCACGAGGAAGGAATGTGAATCCGTTTTTAATCTCTTTTTCAATACTATTTGACGTTTTTCCAACAAGTGCTCTAAACCGGCTTTCGTAGTTATATGACATATTTGGCTGAGCCACAAAGTCGAGCACCGTGAGACAAGTCTTTTCATCAGCCAGGCGTAGACCACGGCCCAATTGTTGAAGGAATATAGTTAGAGACTCGGTTGGGCGCAGGAATAGAATAGTGTCGATTTCAGGAATATCGATGCCCTCATTAAGAATATCTGCCACGCAAAGATAATTAATTTCACCTCGTGCCAGTTTCATTGAAGCAGTGTCAATCTCGCTCGAATTGCGCGATGTAACCGACATTGACTTATATCCATTCTGTCTAAACATTTCGTCCATGAAATCAGCATGTTTGATGCTGCAACAGAAGCACACCGCTTTGCAATTATATGGGTCAGTCACATAATTGTCGAGCGCTCTTTGGATAACGCCAAAGCGCTGTATATTATTGTTATACAGATTATTCAACTCCTCCACGTCATATTTGTCGCCTTTGCAAGCAATGCGGCTCAAATCTACACTGTCGTCAGTCACGCAGAAATAATCGAATGGGGCCAATAATTGCTGATTCAGTGCCTCTTGTAAGCGAATCTCAGCAGCAAATCGGTTATTAAAATCAGGGCATATCTCCTTGCCGTCCATTCGCTCAGGCGTTGCAGTTAGCCCCACAAATATTTTTGGTTTAAAGCGCGTAAATATTTCGCGATAACTACCAGCAGCGCTATGATGGACCTCATCTATCACCACATAATCATAGTAATCCGCGCCCATCTTTTCAAATGTCTCCCAATTATTATTAAGGGTCTGAATTGTGATAAACAAGTGGTCGAGATTACTCCTAAATCCCGGTGAAATACGTCCTGTCCATATTTCGCCGAAGTTGGCATCCAGCATAACCGATCGATAGGTGCTGCGTGCTTGCTTTAGTATCTTCTCGCGATGAACCACAAATAACAATCGCGCGCTGCGTCCGTAATTAGCCTGAAACTGTTTGTTAAAATCTTTATAGTCGAACGCGCTAATTGCTGTTTTGCCTGTGCCTGTGGCTGCAATAATCAAGTTCTTATAGCTTTCCACAACCTCGCGCTCAAACTGCAATTTTTCGAGAACCTTGATTTGATGTGTCTTTCGCTCAAATCGCGTCACATACTCTGCCGCCTCACCATCAATGCTATTTCCGCCATTTCGCTCATTCCATATGGCCTCTTCAAATCGATTGAGGGCGTCATCGCTATCGATGGGTTCAAAGTCGTCACTATTCCAATAGCTGTCAAATGTGGCTTTAGTTTTATTAATAATGTGAGCATTTTCAACACTTGTCACTCGCATGTTCCATTCAAGGCCTTTGGTTAATGCCGAGCGACTGATATTGCTCGAACCAATATATGCCGTGTCGAAGCTGCTATTTCGAGAGAAAATATATGATTTGGCGTGCAAACGCTCCTGTTTTGTATTAAACGATGCTCGAATTTGAACATTACCATACTGACATAGGCCATATAACATGCGCACAGCCTTTGGGTCGGTTGCACCCATATAGGTTGTTGTCATTACGCGTAAGCGCGTGTTGCCTCGCTTAACAAATTCTCTCAAATCATCTATCAACAGACGCAAGCCTTCAAATTTTATGAATGACACAACAAGGTCGACTTCGTCGGCGGTTTGGATATCTCTTCTAACTTCATCATCCATCGACAAATCGTTCCCGCCTGTGAACAAGCTGCTCACTCTGTATCCACTCACAGGGTGAACCTTTGCTTTTGCTTTCACTTGCTCGTCAGTAAACCCCACTTTGTCATATATTCCTCGCAAGAACACACGTTTATTCTCTTCCGACAACAAATCAGATGACGTGCTAACACCTGCAATATTCCATTCCGACTCGATGAACATTAAAATCTTATTCACAACATCCACCTGGGCTGAAATCGTGTCTTGTGCGTTTTTGTTTGAGAAATAGCTTTTTAAAATACTCGATACTATTTCTGTTAGATATTCTGCAAACATCTTATATGATTCTGCACTATCTATCTCTTCCGTTTTTATCAGGAATCTCGATTCGGGGAGCTCTTGCAATTTTTCTATAATTGCTTGCGAAATTAGGGTCTCGTAAACTCCAGTGTTAATTATGACTTTCGACATGATTATAGTTTCAATGCTTTTATGGTTTTTGCGATTGTCTTATGATTTAAAAAAATCAAATTAATTTGTCCCTATGTTTACTTAGAAATTCCTTATTCGGGCTGAATTTATATGGTAGTTTAATCTGCTTGCCTTCATACCTTTCAAAGTATTCTTTTGCTGCATCATTGGTGTAAAAATCTCGGATATATGGACTGACTACCATACGATAGTCTTCATCAAACGAAATAAGGTGTTTATCGAATGCCGCATCATAGGTGGCACTTAGGCAAAGTCCGTTTTCGGGATTAAGTCTATTCTTTTCATTTTCAGCCCATGGAATAATGTGGCTTGCTCTCAAAACTTCCTTTATGTTCAGTCCGCAGACACAGCACTGTCCTCGATAGATTTCAAGCAACACGCTGCGGAACACATTTTGCCCTATCCTTTGATGTACTTCGGCATTTGTTTCCGTGTCGGAAATATTAGTTATCCCTTCAAGATTCTTTAACAACTGCGCAGTGCTGTTTGTCAATTTTACACATTCAGTTGCTTTCTTTTGAATTGTTGCCTCTCTGAAATTTAACAGGCTCCGTACAGCAGCCGAGCAAAACCCCTTTGGGGATAGCTTGGTCGATTATTATCTCCATATTTGAAAATAGAGTCTTTGCCATCTCTCATTTTCTTTTCTTCAGCTTTTACAAATTCGTACAAGCTATAAATCTCACCAGCATCAGAAATATCTGTTATTGAATCGCCCGAAAAATTAAAAACATTATATTGCTTGAATATATTGTTTAATATAATTATAGCATTTTTATAACTACCGGCAGTTCCATTTTTTACGCCAAAAGTAATTTTCAAATATTCTTCAAATTCTTCCATATCTCAAGGCGTTAGTTATTGTTTTTTTGGTCCATTTGCAAACAGCCCAAGGGACTCCTAAAGTTACAAAGATACTAAAATTTTCTTTTACATCGCACAAGAGTGTTGTAAGTTTTTTAGCATAGCCTTTGCTTTTCGATTTGCGAAGTAATATAACGTGTGGGCAAGAATTGAGCGCACCGTTCCCATTAATTCTTAAAGGATGGGTTATTTGCTTTTTGGGCGCAATGAATATAGCATCGAGCGGCGCAGGAAAACGCTGAATGGCGACTTTGGGTCTCACTCAGATTGATTTGATTAATCAGATATATTATTTCTTCTGCGGTGTCCGCAAGAGGGGCTTTGGGCGTATGCCATACGCCCCTACAGGTCGATGAGTTTGCCATCTTCGACGGCTGCGCTTATTGGTGAATCTCTCGCAAAAAGTGCCGTCGTTGTAGATAAATCCCATCAATCTGCTTAATCTGTGTGAGCCAATCACCTTTCTGCGAGAAACTCCCCGAGGGTGTGTCAAAAGTAACCGACACACCCTCCCACAACAAAACGCGCAACTGGTTGCCTAATCGTAAAAATCTATAATTACGATGCAGCCCCATATCTATTGGCTGTCCCGAATAATCAGAAGTGGCTCGAGCCGTCGAAGCAGTGGGTGCACACCTTGCACTTGGGCAAGCCGATGGCTTTGATGAGCGTCTCGATGGTGTTGAACTTCAGCGAAGTGAGGTTTAGGCGCTTGCGCATTTCTTCCACCATGGCAAGATATTCAGGCGAATCGGTTGTGGCGTAGCGGTCGAGCTTTGCGTTGGGGTCGCCTTCGAGGTCCTTAATCACTTTGCGTGTCATCAGCTCCATGTCACTCTTCGACGATGTGAAGTTGATGTAGCGACAGCCGTAGACCAGCGGCGGGCAAGCAATGCGCATGTGCACCTCTTTGGCGCCGTAGTCGAACAGAATCTTCACGTTGTCGCGCAACTGGGTGCCGCGCACAATCGAGTCGTCGCAAAACAACATTCGTTTGCCTTCGAGCATGGCGCGGTTGGGAATAAGCTTCATCTTTGCCACAAGGTCGCGCATTGCCTGGTTCGACGGAGTGAAGCTGCGAGGCCATGTGGGCGTATACTTCGATATGGCACGGTGATATGGCACGCCCTTGCCTTCGGCATAGCCCAAAGCCATGCCCACGCCGCTGTCGGGGATGCCGCAGCAGCAATCCACCTCGTGAGTGTCGGTCTTGCCCATCTCGTAGCCGCTCAAGAAGCGCACTTCCTCAACGTTGCGGCCCTCGTAGCACGATGTTGGGAATCCGTAGTACACCCACAGGAACGAGCAAATCTGCATTTCCTCGTTGGGCTTGCGCAGGCAAGTGATGCCGTCGGCTGTGATGTGGACAATCTCGCCGGGGCCTATGTAGCTGTGAATTTCGTAATCAAGATTCGGGAAGCTTGTCGACTCGCTCGACACCGCATAGCCGTCGGCTTTCTTGCCAATGATGATTGGGGTGCGGCCAAGCTTGTCGCGAGCGGCGATGATGCCGTTTTCGGTGAGCAGCAGCATTGAGCATGAGCCTTTCACCTTATTGTATACGTTTTCGATGCCCTCAACAAAGCTCTTTCCTTGAATGATGAGCATAGCCACAAGCTCGGTGGGATTGGTGTTACCCGACGACAACTCGGCGAAATGCATGTTGGCATCGAGCAACTCGCGCTCCAGCTCGTCGATGTTAGTGATTTTGGCAACAGTGACAATGGAGAATTTGCCCAGATGCGAATTGAAAACAATAGGCTGCGGGTCGGTGTCGCTGATTACGCCAATACCTGAATTTCCGGTGAATTTACTCAGTCCGCTCTCAAATTTTGTTCGGAAATAACTGCTCTCAAGGTTGTGGATGGTGCGGTTGAAACGATGTTCGTCGGCGTCGTAAGTAGCCATACCGCCTCGGCGGGTTCCAAGATGAGAATTATAGTCCGTGCCGTAAAACAAATCTGCTATGCAACTCGATTTTTTTACAGTACCAAAAAAGCCTCCCATAAGATGAAAATGTATGTTATGTTGTTTTGAATTTCTTAAGCCACAAAATTACTGCCAATTTTTCAAACCGACAAAAACTGCGACCATTTTTCTATCGATAAAAATCGGCAAGTGCGGCGAGAGCAGTTCAGAAGCCCTTGGCGGCAGCAATCCCGTCGGGTGAAGTCACTCAAACACACGCTCCATAAACAGCAGCGTGAGGAATCCGAGCAGCAGAGCATAGGTTGCCTGCTTCTGATAGCCGTGGGCGTGGGTTTCGGGAATCATCTCGTCGCTCACCACATACAGCATTGCACCGCCGGCAAAAGCCAGCAGCAACGGCAACATTGCCTGCGAGATGGCGCCAAGCCCATAGCCGAGCATCACGCCCACAATCTCGAGCAAGCCGATTGCCGTGGAAATCAGAAATGTGCGAAACGGCTTTACGCCGGCAAGCAGCAGCGGCGAAATCACCACCATGCCTTCAGGAATGTTTTGCAACGAAATGCCAAGCGTCACTGCCCAAGCATTGCCAAGGTCGGCTGTGTTATTGAAGCCCACGCCGGCAGCCATGCCTTCGGGCAACTTGTGTATGGCTATAGCCATAACAAACAGCATTATGCGGTTGATGCTGCTGTTTTGGCGATGCTGCTCCGGCTCGATGCCGGTGATGTGATGAAGGTGAGGCGTAGCATAATCGAGCACGTTGAGGAACAGCGCACCAAGCATCACGCCCACAATCACCACCCACCATTGCGATGGATGGCTGAGTTCGGCAGCCGGCACAATCAGTCCCAGCACCGATGCGCCAAGCATAATGCCGGCGCAATAGCCCAAAACAGTGTCGTTCCAGTTATGCGGCAGGCGCTTGATGGCAAAGCCCAACACCGAGCCGAACATTGTTGCCAGGCACAACGCCACGGCGCTAATCAATATGTTTGTCATAATAGTGTCCTGAATAATTATTTATGTTGTTTCTTACTACAAAATTACATCACTTAGGCGCTACGAGCAAATAATTTTGCAAGTACTTTTGCATTAATAATTTAATGTAGGGCACACGTTTCATTTTCGTATATCAACGATATTTGGTAACTTTGTGGCGTTATGAACGAAGAAGGAATCAATACACCATCAACAAGCCCGGTGCACTTGGCAGCCAACTACGGGCTTTGGTTCGGATTATATTTGTCGGGGATGTTCCTGATGTTTGTCGGCAGCGACAGCAATGCGCCGATGTCGGTGCTGACGCTCGCAATGCTTCTGCTAAGCCCCGTGGTGGTGCTGAGGATGTTGCGAGGCGCTTACGTGCGCGACATGGCAGCCACCGATTTCATGCGGCTATGGAGCATAGGCGTGATGATATTCTTTTTCGGTTCGCTCATTTGCGCCCTTGTCACTGTGGTGTGGATTCAATTTCTGCACCCCGATTTTCTATATGAAAAGGCGCAAGAAGCCGTCGACGTCTATCGCACTGTGCCCGAAATGGCTGGCAGCGATGTGGCGAACGCCCTGCAGAGCGCCATCGACAAAGGCGAACTGCCCACACCCATCGAGTTTGCCATGCAAATGGGCTGGACAACAGTGTTGCTTGGCTCGGTGGTTTCGCTTCCGCTGGCTTTCTTGGCAAGGCTGCGAGCAAAGCGCTAACGATAGAAATGATTTTTTCATTAGAAACCGCAATATAACATTAAATTTTGATTATGGACATTTCAGTAGTAGTACCTCTATATAACGAAGCCGAATCGCTGCCCGAATTGGCGGCGTGGATTGAACGCGTGATGAAAGAGCACGGCTTCACCTACGAAGTGCTGTTTATCAACGACGGCAGCACCGACAACTCGTGGGACGTGATTAAAAACCTGTCGGAGAAGAATCCTGCCCTGAAGGGCGTGAGCTTCCGTCGCAACTACGGCAAAAGCCCGGCACTGAACACCGGCTTTGAGCGCGTGCAAGGCGACGTGGTGATAACGATGGACGCCGACCTGCAAGACAGCCCCGACGAAATTCCGGAACTCTACCGAATGATTACCGAGGACGGCTACGACTTGGTGTCGGGCTGGAAGAAAAAACGCTACGACCCGCTGTCGAAAACCATCCCAACAAAGCTGTTCAACGCCACTGCGCGCAAAGTGAGCGGCATTCACAACCTGCACGACTTCAACTGCGGGCTCAAGGCTTATCGTCGCGAGGTGGTGAAGCACATCGAGGTGTACGGCGACATGCACCGCTATGTGCCATACCTTGCCAAGAATGCCGGATTCGGCAAAATCGGCGAAAAAGTGGTGCAACACCAGGCTCGCAAATACGGCACGACAAAGTTCGGGCTCGACCGCTTTGTCAATGGTTATCTCGACCTGATTACGCTGTGGTTTATGTCGAAGTTCGGCGTTAAGCCAATGCACTTCTTCGGGTTGATTGGCAGCCTTATGTTCATGCTTGGCTTCCTTTCGGCAATCGTGGTTGGCGGCATGAAACTCTACAACATGTATTCGGGCAACGCCTACAACCTTGTCACCGATTCGCCATACTTCTACATCGCTCTCACGCTGATGATTATTGGCACACAGCTGTTCCTCACCGGCTTTGTGGGCGAACTTATTGCTCGCAACGCTCAGGAACGCAACCACTATGAGATTAACGAAGAACTGAAGTGATGCAATCGTTACGCCTGAAAATATTGCACTTGGCACTTGGCATTGTTGCTGCGGCTGCTATGCTGCACTCGTGCGCCGGCGACGGTTGCACCAGCGGCACCAGCAGCACACCGATTGTAGGGTTCTACTCCTCGTCGACGCAAAAGGCAATCGCTGTCGACAGCCTCACCGTTTACGGCATCGGTGCCCCGGGCGACAGCTTGCTGGTGAACTGCGGCAGAAACTTAAGCAGTTTAGAGCTGCCACTGCGCACATCTGTCGGCAACGTGCAGTTTGTGCTGCACTACGACCAAAAAGCCATCAGCGACGAGCGCTACAACGACACCATCACCCTCGCCTACGATGCCTTGCCTTGGTTTGAATCGGACGAATGTGGCGTGTTCTATGTTTTCGACATCAAAAGCCACCATTGCACCAACCACCTCATCGACAGTATGGCTGTGCCAAACCCGCACGTCAACAATCTGGGCATCGAAACGGTGAAACTGTATTTTAGAACGCAAGAATGAAACGATACATCTACATATTGCTTGCCATAGCCTTGTGCGCTTGGGCTGACAAAGCAGCTGCCCAAACGAGCAACAAACGTTTCGTAACCCCGGTGGAGGTGAAAACCAACCGCACTCTGCTGCCGCGCAAAGGCGAAAAGCTGAAATATATCGAACGCGACTCGCTCACGCTCGACAGCCTCCGCCGCGACAGCATCGCCAAAATCTATCCGCACTACCCCATCATCACCGACATCACTCTGGGTGCCGGCATTGGCGACGCTGTGGGCAGAATTTTCGGGCAAGACTACAGCAGTTTCGACCTTTCGGCTTCAATCAATATGTGGAACCGCCTCTCGCCTATCATCGAATTGGGTGTAGGCTGGGCTAATTCCACTCCCGAGGAACTCAACTACACCTACAAAAGCAAACTTGCGCCCTACGCCAAAATCGGCGCAAACTATAATTTCATGTTCAAGAGCCACCCCGACTACCAGTTCTTTGCCGGCATACGGGCAGGCTACTCCACTTTCAAATACGACATCACAAACATCAGCATCTCAAACGGCTACTGGGACGAGAACCACGCTATCGACCTGCTCAACCAAAAGTCGCACGCCATATGGGGCGAGTTGTTGCTCGGACTGAAGGTGAAGCTCTGGCAAAACATCTCAGCCGGCTGGACAGTGAAATATCACAACGTGTTCTCCTACAAGAAAAATCCCAACGGCGACCCGTGGTTTATTCCTGGTTTCGGTCCACGCACATCGAAGCTTGCTGTGGGTTTCTCGGTTTACTACACCCTGCCAACCTCGCGGAAGAAATGGCCTAAGATTGACGAAAACGGCAAACTGCTCGACATCAACAAGCCTTACGGCGACGACTCCGATTCGACTGCCGTGAGCGCTACCGACTCTACTGCCGTGGCAAAACCGCTTACTGCACCCAAGAAATCGGGCACTTCCGACAAGTTAGACTCGTCAGACAATTCCACCATAAAAAATCTGCCCGAACCTCAAAAGAAGTCGGGCAAAAATGCTCAGGCAACCGAAAAAGGCACTGCCGTGATTTCGAAAGAATCGCAGCAAGCAGTGCAAGAAAAAGAATAATTCGGCAATTCTCTAAAGATTTTCAGGGCGCTCCTCACCAATCGAACTTCTTGGTTCGGATGTGGCAATACGGTTCGCCTCCGGTTTTGTCGTAGTAATGCTGATGATATTCCTCAGCACTCCAAAAGCGTTGAACGGGTCGCAACGCGGTGTTCACCACGTAGCCGCGGCTGCGCAAATCGGCTATAACAGCCTCTGCCACTGCACGCTGCCACTCATCGGCATAGAAAATTTCGCTGCGATATTGCGGACCTAAGTCCGGACCGACGCCATCGGTCTGGGCAGGGTCGTGAATCTCAAAAAACACGCGGCAAAGCGTGCAATAGTCCACCCTATCGGCATCGTATGTCACCTCGATGGCTTCGACGTGATGCGTGCGATGCGCCTTCACCTCGGGGTATGTTGGGTTCGCCTCGTCGCCGCCGGTGTAGCCCACTTCGGTTGACACCACGCCCTCGATGCGCTGCATCTGATGCTGCACACCCCAAAAACATCCAGCCGCAAATATTGCTTTCTCTTCAGCCATATCTTCGATTATTCGTTAATTGTTAAATCTTGTTAAGGACTTACTCTGCAAAAAACAAAATATTAATTATCAAGCACTTAAGCAATGATATGATTTTTCTTGCATATAAAAATTACCCATAATACGGTATATAAGTCATATACTTTTTAGAGGCAGTTTCTATATCTGCAGGCTTTATCAAACCAGACTCTAAGGTATCTGATATTATTCGTGATGCAACAGAAGAATCATTCTTTGACAATTCAAATCGTTCCCTCACAGACTTATTGTTAATTCTGTCACCATTTTCATACACAAGGCATGCATGTTGATAGCAAGCAGATATCTTTTCTTGTTTAGTCATATCCTTAAGACTTTTCTGCGGATACAAGAATACCCGTGTATGCTGTTCACCCTTTGTAAATTTCACAGGCGGCAGAAACATTTCCTCTACCGCAGCTATAGCACGATCTATGCCACTTCCTCGTCGCTCACAAACACCTAACGTAAACATCATTTGAGCCAATTGCTCATTTCTAGATTGTGGAGGCAAGTCTATCAATCGATTTATGTCATTTAGTGGGGCACCTGCATTTGTTACTGAAAGTCTATTAGAAAATATCTCTATAGTCACAGGCATCCCTGTTATACCAAAATCCTGATGAACCAATGCATTTGCCACAAACTCTCGTATAGCGACTCTTGGATATGTCGGTATTTCCTTACGTTTAACGTCAATATGTTCAGTGCTCGTATTGCGCATTATAAAATCGACAAGCCACTCAAAGCCAACGGCATAACCAAATGTAACATGTTGTTCAAATTCTAGCTGCCTATTATTAGCACCCACATATTTACGCACAATAACCTCATGCCCAACCAGGTTTGGAAAGTTTTAAAGATTCTTTGAGAATAAAACTGCCCCCAAATTTGAAATCGTCCAATAATCGCCAATTTATTTACATAACTTATAGTCCGTCAAGCGATCTATGATTGAGTCCTCAGATTTCGGCAAATTTTTATCTAAAATACGATACAAAGCTTTATAATCCAATAGATCCAACACTTCTTCTTTTGTTAACTCACCCTTTGCAACCTGCTCTTCAAAAGTTATTCCTTGAGAGGTCGCAATCAAAGCTTTCACTTGGTTTCTTGACATCTTTACTGTTTGACCAGCAGAACGGCAATAAGAAGTATATATGTCTTTACCACGCAAATGCACAGGCTTATCGCTCTGCTCTGGTATGTATACAAAAAGCAGCGAATAGCCTTCATAATCTAAAATTGAATGTTCAATAGGAATGGAATATACCAAGTTGTTATGAGCTATATTTCCTAAAGTCTGCACAATCTTATCTATCTCATCCTTTGTAATACTGAAGCAAGTTCCATCATTGTTTACTCCATACACAAGTATGCCGCCTCCTTTCATATTGGCAAAGGCTGAGATATGCTGGGCTATGCGTTCTGACTTATCTGACAACCCACTTTTCCAGTCCAATTCATTTAATTCTGACGGGATGGGATAAAGACTATCTCTTAATATTTTTATTGCTTTTTCTTTCCAATCCATATTATGAACAATATATCTTCGATTATTCGTTATTCTTTCATTTGCTCAAGGGCGGTGGCAAGCTGGTCGGGGCACGATGTTGGCTTGGCGCCGCAGCGTATGCCTTTTAGGCGAGCTATCACGTCGTCGACCGGCATACCCTTAATCAGGCTGCAGATGCCTTGCAGATTGCCGTTGCAGCCGCCATAAAACTTCACGTCCTTCACTTTGCCGTCCTCGGTTTCAATTTCAAACGCTTGGCAGCAAGTGCCCTGAGTCATATAAGTTGTTTTCATTGCAATATGAATTATTTTGTTATCCGAAAAACATGGTCTGCCAAAGCATTTTCCACGCCAGGCAGACCAATTGACTATTTACGAACTTTTACCTAAAGTTTTTTCGCTAAACAAAGCAGTGCAACTGCTCACTTCTTGCAACAGCAGCAAGGCTTCAATTGCTTGAAGAAGTCGTTGCCCTTGTCGTCAACAAGGATGAATGCCGGGAAGTCCTCAACGGTAATCTTCCAGATGGCTTCCATGCCAAGTTCGGGATACTCAACGCACTCGATGCTCTTGATTGAACTTTGCGAAAGCACTGCTGCTACGCCGCCGATTGTGCCCAGATAGAAACCACCGTGCTTCTTGCAAGCATCGGTTACTTCCTGACCGCGATTGCCCTTTGCAATCATCACAAGGCTTGCGCCATTAGCTTGGAACTCGTCGACGTACGGGTCCATACGGTTAGCCGTGGTCGGGCCCATCGAGCCGCAAGGATAACCTTCGGGTGTCTTGGCTGGACCTGCGTAAAGAATCGGGTGATTCTTGAAGTAGTCAGGCATACCTTCGCCGACATCGAGGCGTGCTTTCAGCTTAGCGTGAGCAATGTCGCGAGCCACAATGATAGTGCCCTTGAGGTTAACGCGAGTAGATACAGGATATTTGGTGAGCTCTTCGCGAACAGCATCGATGCCCTTGTCGAGGTCGATTTCAATGCCCTTAGCACCCTCGCCCGGACGGCGAAGTTCTTCAGGAATCAATTCGGTTGGGTTGCTGTCGAGCTTTTCAATCCAAATACCTTCCTTGTTAATCTTGCACTTGATGTTGCGGTCGGCTGAGCAGCTTACGCCCATACCGATTGGGCAACTTGCGCCGTGACGAGGCAAGCGAACCACGCGAATGTCGTGTGCCAGATACTTGCCGCCGAATTGTGCGCCGAGTCCAATCTTGTGAGCCTCCTCGAGCAACTTGTTTTCGAGGTCGATATCGCGGAATGCGCGACCGGTTTCGTCGCCGGTAGTAGGCAGATTATCGTAGTATTTAATGCTGGCGAGCTTCACTGTGAGCAGGTTCTTCTCAGCCGAAGTGCCACCAATCACAAATGCGATGTGATAAGGCGGACAAGCTGCAGTGCCCAGAGTCTTCATCTTCTCAACCAAGAACGGAAGCAAAGTGCCCTCGTTTTGGATGGTGGCCTTGGTCATCGGGTAGAAATAAGTCTTGTTGGCTGAGCCACCACCCTTTGCCACCATCACAAAGCGATATTCGTCGCCCTCAACAGCTTCAATGTCGATTTGCGCAGGCAGATTGCAGCGGGTGTTCACCTCGTCGTACATGTTCAGCGGAGCGTTTTGCGAGTAGCGCAGATTGTCCTGAGTGTAGGTGTTGAACACGCCCAGCGACAACGCTTCCTCATCCTCAAAGTCGGTCCAAACACGCTGACCCTTTTCGCCATGAATGATGGCTGTGCCGGTATCCTGGCAGAAAGGCAGAACGCCCTTGGCAGCAGTTTCGGCATTGCGCAAGAATTGCAGAGCCACATACTTGTCGTTCTCCGAAGCCTCAGGGTCGGTGAGAATCTTTGCCACCTGCTCGTTGTGCGCACGGCGAAGCATAAATTCCACATCGTGGAATGCCTGTTGTGCCAGCATTGTGAGAGCCTCTTTTTCTACTTTCAGAATGGTTTTACCTTCAAACTCGCCGGTCGACACATGGTCCTTGGTGAGCAAATAGTATTCAGTATCATCCTTGCCCAACTGGAACATAGGAGCATACTTAAATTCAGGAGTTTTTGCCATGATTTAGTTATTATAAAGTTATGTTATTCGCTAAGTTATAACCGCTTTTGCAGCCATGCACTATGCCACTTCGGCACCATCGCCAGCCAATGACCTTTTCATCAAGCCACAGCTCCGCTGCATACTTTTCTACAAAAATAGCAAACTTTCC
>JBJECZ010000132.1:0-5288 GCA_051871555.1 Muribaculaceae bacterium
GCGAACGTGGGTGTCCACCTGACTGACGGCCTTCACCACCACCCATTGGGTGATCTACTGGGTTCATAACCACACCACGGTTGTGTGGACGGCGACCCAACCAGCGTGAACGACCAGCCTTGCCCGATTGCTCCAGCGCGTGGTCGCTGTTACCAACCACACCGATGGTAGCCTTGCATGCGGCAAGAATCTTGCGGGTTTCACCCGAAGGTAATTTGACAATAGCATAATTTCCTTCTCGCGAAGTCAACTGAGCGAAGTTGCCGGCGCTGCGTGCAATCTTTGCACCCTGGCCCGGACGCAACTCGATGTTGTGAATTAAAGTACCAACAGGTATGTTACTTAGTGGAAGTGCATTTCCCAAGTCTGGGGTTGCATTTTCACCGCTTACTACTGTAGAGCCAACTTGCAAACCGTTGGGTGCGATAATGTAAGCCTTCGAGCCATCAACATAGTAAAGCAATGCGATACGAGCCGAACGGTTCGGGTCGTATTCGATTGACTTAACTGTTGCTGGCACACCGTCTTTGTTGCGCTTGAAATCGATAAGACGCAGTTTACGCTTGTGACCGCCGCCCAAATAGCGCATTGTGCGATGGCCCTCGTTGTTGCGTCCGCCAGTTACTCTCTTACCGACAACAAGCGATTTCTCTGGTGTACTAGCAGTGATGTCATCAAATACACCAATAATCTTGTGTCTTTGCCCCGGTGTTGTGGGCTTTAGTTTTCTTACTGCCATTTTCTATTATTAAATATTGCTATAAAAATCAATAGTTTGACCTTCAGCCAAAGTCACTACTGCCTTTTTGAAGGCTGCTACTTTGCCGCGAAGAAGGCCGCTCTTTGTGTAGCGTTGCTTGCGCTTGCCGCTGTAGTTCATTGTGTTCACCGATACCACCTTTACATCGTAGAGCTTTTCTACCAAGCTCTTGATTTGATATTTGTTGGCGTCAGGAGATACACGGAACGAGTAACGACCCGACTTCTCAGTCACCAAATTAGCCTTCTCGGTTACGATAGGTTGAATTGTTATTTCCATTAATTTATACCTCCTATAGTTTAAAATTGGTTCAACACAGCGACACTGCTCTCAGTGACTACCATCTTCTTATTGTCAAGAATTTTATAGGTATTCAACTCAGAAGCAGTTACTATATTTGCGCCCTCTACGTTACGAGCAGACAAATATACGTTTTTCTTCTGAGTCTCTAAAACTACGAGCACTTTTTGACCGGCAATTTCAAGATTTTTAGCAAAGTTTACGAAATTTTTAGTCTTCGGTGCTTCGAAGTTGAAGTCTTCAACAACTACAATCTCATTTTTCTGAGCCTTATAAGTCAATGCCGATTTGCGTGCCAAAGCCTTTACCTTCTTGTTCAATTTGAAAGAATAGTTGCGTGGACGTGGACCGAATACGCGACCACCACCTACCAACAATGGCGAGTTGATGTCGCCTCGGCGAGCACCGCCACCACCCTTTTGGCGGCCGAGCTTCTTTGTACTACCTGCAACTTCGCTTCTTTCCTTCGACTTGTGAGTGCCTTGGCGCTGGTTGGCCAGGTACTGCTTAACATCGAGATAGATTGCGTGATTGTTTGGTTCTTCCAAGCCAAACACTTCATCATTAAGGGTTACCTTCTTCCCGGTGTCCTTTCCTTCAATATTATATACTGCGAGTTCCATTATTTTTCAATTAAAACGATTGAACCTTTGCTGCCTGGAATCGAACCCTTAACGATAAGGAGATTGTTTTCCGGCAACACTTTTACTATTTGTAGATTTTGTACGGTTACGCGTTCGTTACCCATTTGGCCAGCCATGCGCATGCCCTTGAACACCTTTGCAGGATAAGAACAAGCTCCGATTGAACCCGGAGCACGAAGACGGTCGTCCTGACCGTGAGTAGATTGGCCTACACCGCCAAAGCCGTGACGCTTTACTACACCTTGATAACCTTTACCTTTCGAAGTACCGATTACATCTACAAATTTTGCATCGCTGAGGAAATCGACAGTGATGGTATCACCCAATTTGTATTCGCCGTCAAAATTCTTGAACTCGGCCAAGTGTCTTTGAGGAGCTACGCCTGCTTTGCTGAAGTGACCTGCCATTGGCTTGGTTGTGTGCTTCTCGGTCTTTTCTTCGAAGCCGAGCTGCAATGCCTCATAGCCGTCTTTCTCTACAGTCTTAACTTGAGTAACTACACAAGGACCTACTTCGATAACAGTGCACGGTATGTTCTTACCGTCGGCACTGAATACGGATGTCATTCCGATTTTCTTTCCTAATAATCCTGGCATTTCTCTTTAATTTTTAAATGTTTCTTTTAATTACGATGAATTGATTGAATAAAACTGTTATTGCTTTCGCTATTCAAGTGATTGCCTATCAAACCTTGATTTCAACTTCAACGCCACTTGGCAATTCAAGCTTCATCAAAGCATCAACGGTCTTTGCTGTCGAGCTGTTGATGTCGATAAGTCTCTTGAACGACGACAACTGGAACTGTTCGCGGCTCTTCTTGTTAACGAATGTCGAACGGTTAACAGTGAAGATGCGTTTGTGAGTTGGCAATGGAATTGGACCGCTCACTTCGGCGCCAGTAGCCTTCACAGTCTTAACAATCTTCTCAGCCGACTTGTCGACCAAGTTGTGATCGTAAGATTTCAATTTGATTCTGATTTTTTGGCTCATATTGTTTGTAATGATAAAACTATTATTTCAACAAATCTACGCGGCCTTGGCATTCTGTCAGGACTGCTTTTGCAATTGATGTGCTAACTTCGGCATAGTGCGAGAACGACATTGTTGAAGTGGCACGACCCGATGTGATGGTACGCAATGCTGTCACGTAGCCGAACATCTCGGCAAGCGGAGTCTTTGCCTTTACGATGCGTGCACCGCTGCGGCTTGTTTCCATACCTTCAACCTGACCGCGACGCTTGTTCAAGTCGCCAATCACGTCACCCATGCTTTCTTCTGGGGTAACAACTTCAACCTTCATGATAGGCTCGAGAAGCACTGGACGGGCTTGTTCGCATGCCTTCTTGAATGCTTGAATTGCACAAAGTTCAAACGACAACTGGTCAGAGTCAACCGGGTGGAACGAACCGTCAATCAAGGTAACCTTGAGTTGTTCAACTGGATAACCTGCCAAAACACCGTTCTTCATTGCTGTAGTGAAACCCTTTTGCACCGATGGGATGAATTCCTTAGGAATGTTACCACCCTTAACTTCGTCAACAAATTGCAAGCTGCCTTCGAAGCCTTCGTCAACAGGTTCAACGCGAACGATGATGTCGGCAAACTTACCGCGACCACCGGTTTGCTTCTTGAACACTTCGCGAAGCTCAACAGCCTTGGTGATGCTTTCTTTGTATGTTACTTGTGGACGGCCTTGGTTACATTCAACCTTGAATTCGCGACGCAGACGGTCGATGATGATGTCGAGGTGAAGCTCACCCATACCGCTGATTACGGTTTGACCGGTTTCTTCGTTAGTCTGTACACGGAATGTCGGGTCTTCCTCAGCAAGCTTCTGCAAACCTACGCCAAGACGGTCAAGGTCCTTTTGAGTCTTAGGTTCAACAGCGATACCGATAACTGGGTCTGGGAAGTCCATTGCTTCGAGCACGATTGGAGCATCTTCAGCACACAAAGTGTCGCCAGTGCGGATATCCTTGAAACCAACGCCGGCACCGATGTCACCGCAGCCAATCACTTCCATTGGGTTCTGCTTGTTTGAGTGCATCTGGAAGAGGCGCGAGATGCGTTCCTTCTTGCCCGAGCGAGTGTTGAGCACGTAGCTACCAGCTTCGATTGAACCAGAATAAACGCGGAAGAACACCAAACGGCCAACGTATGGGTCGGTAGCAATCTTAAATGCAAGCGCACACATTGGTTCTTCGAACAATGGCTTGCGAGTTACAACCTCGTCGCTGCCCACTGCGTGACCCTCAACACATTCCGAGTCTTCAGGGCTTGGCAGGTAAGCGCAAACGGCGTCGAGCAGTGGCTGAACGCCCTTGTTCTTGAACGAGCTACCGCAAAGCATTGGCACAATTTGCATCTTCAGAGTGGCAGTGCGCAAAGCACGCTTGATTTCGTCGATGGTGATGGTTGATGGGTCGTCGAAGTATTTTTCCATAAGTTCGTCGTCGAACTCGGCGATTGTTTCGAGCATCTTGTCGCGATAGCTTTCAGCTTCGTCAACCAAGTTTGCAGGAATTTCTTCTTCAACGTAGTCGGCACCTTGCTTTTCATCCGGCCAGTAGAGTGCCTTCATCTTCACAAGGTCAACGATGCCCTTGAATGTTTCCTCAGCACCGATAGGAATTTCAATCGGGCAAGGATTAGCACCAAGCACGTCGTGCACCTGGCGGCAAACTTCAAAGAAGTTGGCACCACTGCGGTCCATCTTGTTCACGTAGCCGACGCGAGGCACGTTGTATTTGTCGGCTTGACGCCAAACGGTTTCCGACTGAGGTTCAACACCACCAACGGCGCAGAAAGTGGCAACAGCACCGTCGAGCACACGCAACGAACGTTCAACTTCAACAGTGAAATCGACGTGTCCCGGAGTGTCAATCAAATTAATTTTGTACTTGTTGTCATTATAGTTCCAGAATGCGGTAGTTGCAGCCGAAGTGATAGTGATACCACGTTCCTGCTCTTGTTCCATCCAGTCCATGGTGGCAGCGCCATCGTGCACTTCACCGATTTTGTGAGTCAAACCGGTATAGAACAAAATGCGTTCCGAAGTAGTTGTTTTGCCGGCATCGATGTGAGCCATGATGCCGATATTGCGAGTCAGATTTAATTTCTCGTCTAATTTGCTTGCCATAATGCTTAATCTTTAATCAATTAGAATCTAAAGTGAGCGAATGCACGGTTAGCTTCTGCCATACGGTGCATATCTTCTTTTCTCTTAAATGCGCCGCCTTGTTCGTTGTAAGCGTCCATGATTTCAGAAGCAAGCTTGTCGGCCATGGTCTTGCCACCGCGCTTGCGTGCAAAAATGATTAGATTTTTCATTGATATCGACTCCTTGCGGTCTGGGCGGATTTCGGTAGGAACTTGGAATGTAGCACCACCGATACGACGAGACTTAACCTCTACCTGAGGAGTAATGTTTTCGAGCGCCTTTTTCCAGATTTCAAGCGCTGGCTTCTCTTCGTTCTTCATCTTCTTGCCGACGATGTCGAGAGCTGTGTAGAAAATAGTGTACGATGTATTCTTCTTACCATCATACATGAGGTGATTAACGAATTTCGAAACTCTTACATCAC
>JBJECZ010000133.1:0-5248 GCA_051871555.1 Muribaculaceae bacterium
TCTGTCGCCTGGCGACTCGCTACGCATTAAAATTTACCGAAGTATTGATTTATTAAAGAATAGTAGGCTTAATAATAATATTCTGAGTTCTGGTTCTTTTCTTTCAGAAGCATACCTTGAGCCACAGCTTGAGCAGCATCGCTGCCCAACGATTCGGCAATAATAGCAAGGGCGAAAGCATTGGCCGATGCAGGTCCGTTAGCAGTAATTACATTTCCATCAACCACCACTTGCTCCGATAATATATCACAACCCTGCATCATCGTTTCAAAACCAGGATAACAAACTGCCTTTTTGTTTTGGAGAATGCCTAATGGTGCCAATACAACGGCTGGAGAGGCGCAAATTGCTGCAATATTAGCCCCACATTGATTTTTTCTAACAAGCAAATCGCACAATTTCTCGTGCTCCGACAAATTCTTTGCACCTGGCATGCCTCCCGGCAAAATCAACCAAAGCGATTCTCCACTAAATTCACCTTCAGTAAAGGTGATATCAGCAATCACCTTGATGCCATGGGCACCTGTTACCTGTAAAGTTTCTTTAATCGAAACAGTTTTCACATCCATGTTAGCTCTACGCAGAAGGTCGACGCAAGTCAGAGCTTCAACTTCTTCAAAGCCATCGGCAAGAAAAACATAAGAGGTCTTCATAGTTCAATAATTGGTGAAAAGTTAATATTAGTTTTTGATTCACCGTAAAGATAGGCACATTTTTTTGATTTCTCAAGAACGAATGCTTAATTTTGCGAAACAGATTAAAATATTTGAGATGAAAAGAATGACATTGTCTCGCCCACGCATAGCAATTATTATTGCCACCATAATAGGTTTGGTGGTATTCTTTGCCTCGCGCCCCAAGGAGCACTACATTCGCATAAGTTCCATTGTGTGGACAACCGAATATCACATCACTTACAAGGGGAACTGCGATATGACGGACTCAATAAATGCAGTTTTCAACGCCATCGACACCACGCTGTCGATGTTCAACCCCAAGTCAATAATATCGCGCATCAATGCCGGTGAGGCAAATGTAGCCCCAAACCCCTTTGTCAACACTCTGCTTCGTTGCAGCCAACGCATCAACCACCAAACTGATGGCTACTTTGACCCCAGTGTGGCACCGTTAGTCAATCTGTGGGGATTTGGCAAACATAAAAGCGACAGTCTGCCAAGCGACGAAGCCATAGCCAATGCTTTGCAACTGGTTGGAATTGATAAAATACGCATCGACAGCTCCGGCAAAGTATTGAAGCAACACCCCGAAATGGTGCTCGATTTCAGCAGCATCGCCAAAGGATTTGCTGCCGACCAAATTGGCGCCATGTTTCGGCGTAACGGCATAAACAATTACATCGTTGAAATTGGCGGAGAAATAGCCATGCACGGCAATAATCCAAGCGGAAAGCTATGGAATGTTTCCATCGATTTACCCATCGAATCTAACGACACCGTAATTCATAAGTCGGCAATAGTTCTTAGTCTCACCAACAAAGGTGTAGCCACTTCGGGCAACTATCGAAACTATCGAACTCATGATGGCAAAAAAATAGTTCACATAATTAACCCTAAAACCGGAAAACCTGAAATCAGCGATTTGCTGAGTGCAACCGTTATAGCTCAAACAGCTGCCGAGGCTGACGCCTATGCAACAGCCTGCATGGCAATGGGAACTAAGCGCAGCATCCAGCTCATAAATCGGCTGCAACACCTCGATGCAATTTTAATCTATGCCAACAAGGATGGCCAACTTCGAAAATGGCAGAGTCCTGGATTAAAGAAATATCTCAGGAATTTGGATTCTGAAAACTAAGAAACGAAGGCATTCATTCATTTGCGAGCAATTCGGAGAGCTGACGGCAAACGGTTTGGATGGTTTGCATTTCGGCTTTCAATGATTTCTGATTGCTAAGTCCTACGAAATAAAGTGGCAAACCGATAGGGAATACAATTGCCACTGCTACTGCGAGTTTGCGATTGGCGAAAGGACTGTAAAGCAGCGAATTACGCAATACAGGAAAGTCCATTGCCTTGTTCAGCACAAGCTGGCTGCGCGAGTTTGCAATGTAATCAACCAATGCTTCAAGCTCGGCAATTATCGTAGAAATAGCAGCTCGGTCGTAACCGGTGCAAAGATATTCTAAATAATGTTGACGGGTATTATATCGCGAAAGGAACGCGTCAGCAAGCGATTGCAGGCGCTGTAGTTTGCTCAGTGCTATCGAATTGTCAACTTCGTCGATTATAATCTCTTTCTTTTCGATTTTGCGCGCCTCTGCTTTTCCTAACAATCGGCGGAACAAACTGAGATAAGCATCGGGGTTAAACACAGCAGAGTCGTTCATGGCCTTATAAGTGAGGAATATACCCAATGGCAACAATGCAATCGAACTGAGCCAAATGCCAAACCACACGTCAAAACGTCCGTCGCGTGCTTGCTTGAATCCAAAGTTGTCGATGATGTAGTAGACAATGAATAACAACACCGAAATCACTATAGGAGTGCCAAGTCCGCCTTTGCGGATAATGGCGCCTAAGGGTGCTCCAATGAAGAAGAAAATAAGACATGCCAGCGACAAAGTGTACTTGCGCAACATCTCAATTTCATGGCGACGAATGGTCATTACATCATCTGCCACTTCGGCTCCCTGAAACAAGAAGTCTTGCTGCACACGAGCCGCTTTGTTAATTGCCATATTCACCATTTCAAGTTGTTTGTCAGATGACAATGCCTGCTTTATGCTGTCGATATGCAACGGCTTGCTTAGTTTTGGTAAAGCCACTTTTTCTGCGACGCGCACAGTATCACGATAGGAATAGCGAATGGCAGGAACGCCTACAACAGCATTCCCACGAAAACCTTGCATCAAACTTGCACTAATAGAGTCAAGCCGTAGATTGACAGAGTCAATCGTGTGTCGCAACTCAGCAATGTTTTTCCCAATATACTGTGTTCGCATTGTCTGCTCGTCAAGTTTGTTGAAATTAGCATCGAATGGAATCAAAATTTCTTTGTCACGAAACGATTCACGCCGATAGAGCTGTCCTTCGTCGAGAGTGCTCACGTTACGAGTATCTTTCATGTCTTGGAACGATTCTCCTCCATATAAGTGCAAAAAGAGGTGCGTTTTGCTTTCGTCGAAACTCAGCTTGCCCGAATCGGCAAGAATGACGTTGGCATAACCGTAGCCTTTCGACACATCATAAATCATCATATTATATAATGTGCCGTTATCTTTATTCTTATGCTTTACAAAAACATTATAGCCCGGAATCTGGTCATAGAACGAACCCTCTGGAATCTCAAGGTCGGGCGACTTCTGCCTAACCGAAAAAACGATAGTCCACATTTTCACCTGGGCACGTGGCAGCACATCGTTTTGGAAGAAAAATGCAGCAACCGAAACAAATGCGAGGAAAACGATGAGCGGCTGCATTACCTTGACCAACGACACGCCCGATGCCTTCATTGCCGTGAGCTCGGAATGTTCGCCCAAATTGCCAAACGTCATCAACGAAGCCAAAAGGATGGCAAGCGGCAATGCCATTGGCACCAGCGTTAGTGCAGTATAAAAAAACAATTCGGCTATGACATCCACTCCCAAGCCCTTACCCACGAGCTCATCGATTCTCTTCCAAAGAAATTGCATCAACAAGATAAAAAGACATATAAAAAACGTCATCAAAAACATTGGCAGGTAGGTCTGCAGTATGAATGTATGTAGTCTTTTTATCTTTAGCATTTGTTTCGTTTTGAATAATCTGTGCAAAAGTAACAATTAATCGGTAAATATCCGTGATTTTTATGAAAGATTATGAATCAGCGTAGCTATTGTAATTTGCAAATGCATTGCACTCAAATATAAAATTTTCACAAAAACAGGCACTTGAACGTGATAACTAAAAAATATTTCTTATCTTTGTTGCGGCGACAAAGGGGTGCCTGAAACTGATGAGGCTGAGATTATACCCTCCGAACCTGAAGCAATTAGCATTGCCGTAGGAATTGTCCGGATATATCTTTCGATTCTCTATTTATCCCCCTGATGTTTGCCAAATTACAATTTTCGTTACAACTATATTATTGAACGATTTTAAATTGGCAAAATAATGAAAACTTATCACAAAGCATTGACGATTGCCGGGTCGGACTGCAGCGGCGGCGCTGGAGTGCAAGCCGACCTGAAGACATTCTCGGCGCTTGGTGTGTATGGGATGTCGATTATCACGGCTCTTACAGCGCAAAACACCAAGGCTGTTACCGATGTTTTGCCAACTTCCGTCGAACACTTGCGCAAAGAGTTTGATTCCATATTCGATGATATCCGTCCCGACGCTATAAAAATTGGAATGTGCGTCAACGAATCGATTATTGGCGTAATTGCCGAATGCTTGAAAAAACATAATGCCAAAAACATCATTCTCGACCCGGTGATGATTTCCACCTCAGGCTGTCAGCTCATCGACGATAATGCCATCGATGCATTGTGCCGAGAACTTATGCCGATGTGCGACTTGTTGACGCCTAACCGACTGGAAGCGGAACGAATTGCCGGCATGCCGATTCGTCAGCAAAGTGATGTGGCAGTAGTTGCAAATAAGATTTTGAATTATGCGCCCGCAGTGCTGATTAAAGGCGGGCACATAGATGATGAAAAGATGACCGACTATCTTTTCTTTCGCGACTCGTCGGAACCGATGACTTTCAGTGCACATCGCATTGATACAAATAACAGCCACGGCACTGGTTGTACGCTTTCATCAGCAATTGCTGCCCATATAGCTTTAGGTCATAAACTTGCTGATTCAGTGCGTATTGCCAAAAATTATTTAACAAATGCTTTAGCATGCGGTAGCGACATTGCCATCGGAAATGGTCATGGACCGTTAAATCATTTCTGGAATCCCGAAAAAATGAAAATTACTAACATATAAATTAGTTTATAAAATTATGAAGGTATCTATTAACAAACAAGATTACGAGATTGCTGATGGCACTACCCTATTGGCTGCGCTAAAGCAGGTGCCAAATATTCCGGAAAAGGGCGTTGCTGTAGCAGTAAACAACGCAGTGGTGAGTTCAACAAAATGGAGTGAAACCACTCTCAATGAAAACGACAAAATCACTGTAATTAAAGCATTCTACGGAGGGTGATACTGATAGGCATAACATCGGAAAGCCGTGGCATCAGCGAGGTTGAAAGAGTTATCGAAGCGCTAGATGCAGGTTTCTGCTATATTCACAT
>JBJECZ010000134.1:0-5165 GCA_051871555.1 Muribaculaceae bacterium
GCAGAAGATGCACAGCAAAACAGCGATTCTTTTCATCATAAGGGAAAATGATTAAATAAAAATAGTTAGTTAAATTAGTTTAGCGGCTGAAATATAGCCACAAGGCTTGTATGTGCGAAATTACAAATAATTTTCGAAGATAGGGGCAAAACTCTTACCAAAATTAATGGAGTTGTTGGGCAATTGTTTGCAAAAGATTGCGCGCAAGCAGGCTCTGAGGCAAAACCTTTTGTTTTTTTGTTTTGCGTACCACTCCATTTGCACTATCTTTGCAGTGTAGTTATGGAAGAGAAAGAATATAAAGAACGTGTAGCATCGCGTCGAGGGCTGCTTGCCATCTCGCCAATAGCGGTGTTTTTGCTGCTATATGTGGCAACGAGTCTGGCGATAGGTGATTTCTACGGCATGCCGCTGTCGCTGGCGTTTATTGTGGCGTCGATATGGGCTATTGCCACCACACGCGGGGCATCGCTCAGTGAGCGGTTGACGATTTTTTCGCGTGGGGCAGCCGACGGCGATGTGATGCAAATGATTTGGATATTTGTGCTTGCCGGAGCATTCTCGGCACTTGCCAAGGGCGTAGGAGCGATTGATGCTGTGGTTGGCGTCACGTTGTGGCTGCTGCCCATGGAGTGGCTCATTCCGAGTCTGTTCACGGCAGTGTGCTTTGTCTCGCTTAGCATTGGCACATCGGTGGGTACGGTGGTGGCACTCACGCCGTTGGCAGTACAGCTTGCCAATGCCACAGGCGGCAGTGTGCCGTTCTTTGTGGCTGTGGTGTTGTGTGGGTCGTTTTTTGGCGATAACCTGAGTTTCATATCCGACACCACTATAGCAGCCACACGCTCGCAGCATTGCAAGATGCGCGACAAGTTCCGTGCCAACTTGTTCATCGCTGTTCCTGCAGCGTTGATTGCCGTTGCGGCGTTTGCTTTGGCTGGCAATTTTCATGCCGAGGGCATTGAGCCTGTATGTGCCAACAAGTGGCTTGTGGTGCCGTATTTGCTGGTGATTGCGGCTGCGGTGCTGGGCGTGAATGTTATGGCAGTGTTGTGCCTTGGCATTGTTTCGAGCGTCGTACTGGCATTGTTGTGCACCGATTATGGATTGATGGAAATGTGCACAATGATGGGTGGAGGCATCGATGGAATGGGAAACCTGATTATTGTCACATTGTTGGCATCGGCGTTGCTGGCTGTAATACGTCACAATGGTGGTATCAGATATCTGATTGAGGTGATTACACGTCGCATTAGTGGCGTGCGTGGCGCTCAGGCTTGCATATCGATGCTTGTGGCGTTTGTAAACGTATGCACGGCTAACAACACCGTGGCAATTATTTCGGTGGGAGAAATAGCCCGTCGATTGGGCACGCAGTTCGGTGTTGACCCGCGCAAGGTGGCAAGTCTGCTCGACACCTGCTCGTGCATTGTGCAATGCATGATTCCTTACGGTGCACAAACTCTGCTTGCTGCAGGCATTGCCAAGGTGAGTCCTGTGGCGTTTTTTCCTTATCTCTATTATGCATGGGCGTTGGCGCTGATGGTGATTGCCTCGATTGTGTTCCGCTTTCCGCGCCATTGCAGTAGTCCTGCGAAGTCGTGAATTTGAAATTTAAATTGATGATATATTAAAGAAAAAAATAGTGAACGAGCCGTTAGCTGAAAGAATGCGTCCGAAGACGCTTGATGAATACATAGGGCAAAAGCATTTGGTGGGCGAAGGTGCTGTGATTAGGCGCATGATTGAGTCGGGCAACATCTCATCGTTCATCTTGTGGGGCCCTCCGGGCATTGGCAAAACCACCCTTGCCAAGATAATTGCCGAGCAAACACAGGTGCCATTTTATACACTTTCGGCGGTGACGTCGGGCGTGAAGGATGTGCGCGAATTGCTTGAGCGTTGCCGGGCTGATGCTTCGAGTGTGTTCTCGAAAGGTCGCCCAGTGCTTTTTATCGACGAAATACATCGGTTCAACAAATCGCAGCAGGACTCGCTGCTTGGGGCGGTTGAAAACGGAACGGTGACTTTGATTGGCGCAACCACCGAAAACCCCTCGTTTGAAGTTATTCGTCCGCTGCTGTCGCGTGCGCAGGTATATGTGCTTAAGCCTCTTGGCAACGACGATTTGCTTGAACTGCTGCAGCGGGCAATAACAAAAGACCGGGTGCTCAGTCAAAAAGGTGTTAAGGTTGAAGAAACCGAGGCTTTGTTGCGCTTCTCGGGCGGTGATGCCCGCAAATTGCTAAACATATTAGACTTGATGCTTCAGGCGCTTGGCGAAGGTGAGCAGTTTGTGATAAACGACAAGCTGGTGACTGAACGTTTGCAGCAGAACCCGATGGCATTCGACAAGGATGGCGAGATGCACTACGACATAATATCGGCATTCATAAAATCGATTCGTGGTAGCGACCCCGATGCCGCCATCTATTGGCTGGCGCGACTGATAGCCGGTGGTGAGGACCCTAAATTCATTGCCCGAAGACTGGTGATTTCGGCAAGCGAAGATATAGGGCTTGCCAATCCGAATGCTTTGTTGCTTGCCAATGCAACCTTCGACACCATACACAAAATAGGCTGGCCCGAGGGGCGCATTCCGTTGGCTGAATGTGTTATTTATCTTGCCACTTCGCCCAAAAGCAATTCGGCGTATATGGCAATCAACACTGCGCTGCAGTATGTTGAGCAAACAGGAAATATGCCGGTGCCATTGCATTTGCGCAATGCGCCCACTGAACTAATGAAACAGATGGGTTACGGCTGTGGCTACAAATATGCCCACGACTATCCGGGTAATTTTGTCCGTCAGCAGTTTATGCCCGAAAATTCGGGAAATCCAAAGTTCTGGAATGCAGCAGATAATGCCCAAGAAGCTAAGATGAAGCAGCGCATGGATGTGTTATGGGGCGAATGGAGGCAGCAGCAGGGTGAGTGATAAAGCAAGAGTTTTAAACATAATTATTACACTTTTTAGGAGAATGCGACATTTGGAACAACAAAAGTGAAAAAATAACTAAATGAGCAAAAAAGTTTGTTTACGCGATTGATTTTGTGTAACTTTGCACACAAATTGTAATGCTGTGTATTGATGAAGCCTCATCGGCACACAACATTGCAGTGAACAGAAATGCAAAAAAATACATTAACAAAAAACAAATATCTCCAATATGAGTTTAAACATTGTTGTTTTGGCAAAGCAAGTGCCAGACACTCGTAATGTAGGCAAAGATGCGATGAAAGCCGACGGCACAATCAACCGTGCAGCGCTTCCTGCAATCTTCAACCCTGAAGATTTGAACGCATTGGAACAAGCCTTGCAATTGAAAGATAAGAATCCAGGTTCGACAATCACATTGCTCACAATGGGTCTTCCGCGTGCAGCAGAGATTATTCGCGAGAGTTTGTATCGCGGTGCAGATACTGGTATAGTTTTAACCGACCGTGCATTGGCAGGCGCCGACACTTTGGCAACATCCTACGCCATTGCAACTGCAATCAAGCATCTTGGCAAATACGACATTATTCTTGGCGGTCGTCAAGCCATCGACGGCGACACCGCTCAGGTTGGCCCTCAAGTTGCCGAAAAGTTGGGCTTGCCTCAGGTTACTTATGCCGAAAGCGTGAATGTTGAAGATGGTAAAGCCATTGTAAAGCGACGCTTGGAATCGGGCGTTGAAACCGTAGAATGTCCATTGCCATTGGTTGTAACTGTCAACGGCAGCGCCGATGCATGCCGCCCACGCAATGCACGCCTTATTCAGAAATATAAATATGCTGTAACACCAAGCGAAAAGGCTACGCTTGCCGAAGACAAGCTGAAACTTGTTGAAGCACGCGACTTCTTGAACCTCAAAGAATGGGGTGCTGCCGAAATCAATGCCGATTTGGAACAATGCGGTTTGGCAGGTTCGCCTACAAAGGTGAAAAATGTGGTGAATGTTGTGTTTGTTGCTAAAGAAAGCAAGGTGATTGAAGGCAGCGATGAGGAAGGACTTGAATGCCTCATCAAGGATTTGATTGCCGAACACACAATTGGTTAATAGTAACAATTTCAAATAATTTTCAGAAAATGGCAGACAACAATAATTTAATAGTATATTGCGAATACGACGAAGGCAAAGTTGCTGATGTTAGTTTGGAATTGCTTACAAAGGGTCGTAAGCTTGCCACTGAACTTGGCGTAAAGCTTGAGGCTTTGGTTATTGGCGACAAGCTTGAGGGCATTGAAAACCAAGTGTTCCCATTTGGCGTGGATGTAGTTTACAAGGTTGAAGACGCACGTCTTTATCCTTACACATCGCTTCCTCACTCGTCGATAGTGATTAATTTGTTCCGCGAAATCAAGCCGCAAGTTTGCTTGATGGGTGCAACCACCATTGGTCGTGACCTTGGTCCACGCGTTTCGTCGTGCTTGCACAGTGGTTTGACAGCCGACTGTACGTCGCTTGAAATCGGACCTCACACCGACCCTAAGACCGGTAAGGAATATGAGAATCTGCTTTATCAGATTCGCCCTGCATTTGGTGGCAACATTGTTGCAACCATCGTCAACCCGGAATGCCGTCCGCAAATGGCAACTGTTCGCGAAGGCGTTATGAAGAAGGAAGTGTTCGATGCAAACTACAAGGGCGAAGTTGTAAACCTCGATGCAAACAAGTATGTCGATGCTGAGAGCTTTGTTGTGAAGATTATTGACCGTCACATCGAAAAGTCGAAAATCAATATCAAGAATGCTTCGATAATTGTTGCCGGCGGTTACGGCATGGGCAGCAAAGAGGGCTTTGATATGCTTTATGAACTTGCCGACACACTTGGCGCCGAAGTTGGTGCATCGCGTGCTGCAGTCGATGCAGGCTATTGCGAACACGAACGTCAGATTGGACAAACAGGTGTTACCGTGCGTCCTAAGCTCTATATCGCTTGCGGTATTTCTGGTCAGATTCAGCACATCGCTGGCATGCAGGACAGCTCAATTGTTATCTCAATCAACAACGACCCTAACGCTCCAATCAACTCGATTGCCGACTATGTGATTAACGGCGACGTTGAGCAAGTGATACCTCGCTTGATTAAGTATTATAAAAAGAACTCTAAGTAAATAAACATAAGACAGAAATGGCTAATTTTTATACCGACAATAAAGCGCTTCAATATCACCTCAA
>JBJECZ010000135.1:0-5164 GCA_051871555.1 Muribaculaceae bacterium
AAATATAATCGAGTGGGTGGGGAAGCGAAAGTTTCCCTCACTCACTCGCTGTTTTTTACATATTATAATAATATCTGCGATTTCTGCGAGATGATATGGCGCTCTGCAGGGTGGTAATTCGCGTCTGAACAAGATGCGAATTGACCATCAATAATGGAGGTAATATTACTTTCGGGCGAACATTTTTGCCACACGGGCGGTGGCGGCAACAAATTGCTCCACCTCGTGCATGGTGTTGTATACGGCAAACGAAGCTCTCACGGTGCCTTCAATTCCCAGTCGGCGCATAAGTGGTTGGGCGCAATGATGCCCTGTGCGCACTGCCACGCCCAGTTTGTCGAGCAGGATGCCGATGTCGTAGCTGCTGGCGCCGTCAACCAGGAACGACAGCACCGAGTGCTTGTGGGCTGCGGTGCCGTAGATGGTGAGTCCGGGTATTTGCTGCAGTCCGGCGGTGGCTGCTTCGAGCAGCGCCTGCTCGTGGGCGGCGATGTTTTCAATGCCAAGCGACTGCTGGTAGTCGAGAGTGCGGCTGAATGCGGCAATGTCTACAAAATCGGGTGTGCCGGCTTCGAACTTAAACGGCAGTTCGGCAAAGGTGGTGCCTTCAAACGACACGGTGCCAATCATCTCGCCGCCGCCTTGATAGGGTGGCATATCGGCAAGCAGCGCCTTTTTGCCGTAAAGCACGCCCACGCCCGAAGGTCCGTACATTTTATGTGCCGAGAAGGCGTAGAAGTCGGCATCGAGCGCTTGCACGTCAACAGCCATGTGGGCTGTTGCTTGTGCGCCGTCGACGAGCACAGGCACGCCGTGGCTGTGGGCAATGTCAATGATTTGCTTCACCGGGTTCACCGTGCCGAGCACGTTGCTGGCATGGGCAACGCTCACAAAGCGCGTGCGGCTGCTGAACAACGCTTCGTAGGCGGCAATGTCGAGTTCGCCGGCTTGGTTGATGGGCACAACGGCAATTTTCAGGCGTTTGTTGCGCTGCAGCAATTGCCAAGGCACTATGTTGGCGTGGTGCTCCATTACGGTGAGTATTATCTCGTCGCCGTCGGCAAAGCGGTCGCCGTAGCTATGTGCCACCAAGTTGATGGCTTCGGTGGTGCCTCGGGTGAAAATTATTTCCTGTGTGGATGCTGCATTAAGGTAGGCGCGCACCTTTTCGCGGGTGAGTTCCACCATGTCGGTGGCTTCTTGCGAGAGGGTGTGCACGCCGCGGTGCACGTTGGCCTTGGTGGTGTAGTACATCTGCTCGATGCCTTCAACCACGCATCGCGGCACCTGCGATGTGGCGGCGTTGTCGAGGTAGATGAGCGGTTTGCCCGACACTGTGCGTTGCAGTATGGGGTATTGCTCGCGAATCTTTTCTATATCGAATATTTCAGCCATTTGTTGCGTTGTTGGTGAGTGGGTTAAAGTGGTTTTTATCCGCGGCACGAATTCATGCAATCGGAGCATTGACTCAGTTGTCCGCAGAAGCGTTTCTCAACCAAGTGTTGCAGTCGGTTCTTGAGCGACGGCATGCGCACCTTGTCAATCACGTCGCTCATGAATGCTTGCATGAGCAGTGTGCGGGCTTGGTCGACGGGGATGCCGCGTTGCTGCATATAGAAGATGGCGTCTTGATCGAGCTGACCGATGGCGGTGCCGTGGCTACACTTCACGTCGTCGCAGTAGATTTCGAGCTGCGGTTTGGTGTAGATTTTAGCCGTGTCGGTGGCAACGATGTTGCGATTGGCTTGGTAAGCCTCCACCTTGCTCGAACCTTCGGCAACCATGATGCGTCCGGTGAATGCGCCCACGGCGTTGCCGTCGAGCACATATTTAAACAGCTCGTTGCTTGAGCAGTGCGGGGCGTTGTGTGCTATGTGGGTGAAGTTGTCGATTTGCTGGGTGCCGTCCTCAATAGCCATGCCGTAGAGGTGCGTTTCGGCGCCTTCGCCGTCGACGTTCACCACAAAATCGTTGCGAGTGACGCCGTTGGTGAGGGTGATGGCGTTGAGCAGCACGTTTGAGTCTTGGGCTTGGCGAACGAAGTGCTGATTGCAGCGAGTGGTGTTGACGGTTGATTCCTCGATGTCGTAGTAGTCGAATTGTGCGCCTTTTTCAGCCACAATTTCCACCACTTGCGAGCTCAGGAACGAGTGTTGCTGGTTTTGGGTATGGTCGCACACCAGCATGGTTGCTTGAGCCTGTTCGCCCACCACGATGAGCAGACGGCGCACCGCCATGATGTTGCCGCCGGCATTCATGATGTTCACCAACTGCAGCGGTCGCTCGAGCACTACGCCTTTGGGCACATACACCAGCAACCCTTCCTGACCGAGCAGCGTGTTCAGCGCCACTTGCACGTTTTGCTTCGGTGCCACTGTGCCAAGATATTTTGCCAGCAGTTCGGGGTGATTTGTTGCAGCCACGCTGAATGGCTCAACAATCACGCTGTCGGGCAGCGACGGCGATTTGCGCGAGGCGTGGAAGATGTCATTGTAGAAAAAGAACATCCAGGTGCTCATGTTGGGCACATCGCAGCGGAACGCTTCGGCAGGGTCGGCAGAGAGGTTCACGCGGTTGATGTTCACGCCGTAGTCGGGGGCAAACAGCAGGTTGATGTCGGTCACCTCGTAGTTCTCGTCGCCGCGGCGTGGCAACATGGCGCTTTGCAGCACGCTCAGCGCCTCGGGGCGCAGGGCGTTCATGGCATCGGGCGCGTTGCGCTCAATGGCGTCGCGGTTGGAGTTGTAGAGGTCGATATATTGTTGTAATGAATTCATAAACAAAATTTGAAATGTTCGGTTGAAATTTCTTGGGGCACAGGCTGCTGAAGCATGCAGCGAGGCATTATTCTTAGCCGTCGACTTGCTGCTTAATCCAGTCGTAGCCTTTTTCTTCGAGTTCGAGGGCAAGTTCCGGACCAGCCGACATCACTATGCGGCCCTTGTAGAGCACATGCACAAAGTCGGGCTTTATGTAGTCGAGCAGGCGCTGATAGTGGGTGATTACAATGGTGGCGTTGTTTTCGCTCTTGAGCTTGTTCACGCCGCCTGCCACGATGCGCAGGGCGTCGATGTCGAGACCGCTGTCGGTTTCGTCAAGAATCGAGAGGCGTGGCTCAAGCATAGCCATCTGATAGATTTCGTTGCGCTTTTTCTCGCCGCCCGAAAAGCCTTCGTTCACCGAGCGCGAAGCCAACTTGTTGTCGAGTTCCACCAGGGCGCTCTTTTCGCGCTTGAGCTTGAGGAATTCGCTTGCCGAGATGGGTTCAAGCCCTTGATATTTGCGCTTGGCGTTGATGGCGGCGTGCATAAAGTTCACCATCGACACGCCGGGAATTTCAACCGGATACTGGAAACTGAGGAATAAGCCCTCGTGCGAGCGGTCCTCGGGTGAGAGTGCCAATAGGTCTTTGCCGTAGAACTCCACGGTGCCGCCGGTGACGGTGAATGCGGGGTTGCCGGCAAGCACGCTCGACAGGGTGCTTTTGCCGGAGCCGTTTGGACCCATGATGGCGTGCACTTCGCCGGGGCGCACGGTCAGGTTGATGCCTTTGAGAATTTCCTTGCCTTCGATGTTGGCGTGCAGATTATTGATTACTAACATATTGTTGTCGGTTTTTTTGTCTTGTGGGTTTCAGTAAAAAATATTTTTTTGAAGATGTTTTGTTGGGTGCCTCCTCAGCCTATGCTGCCTTCAAGCGACACCGAGAGCAGTTTTTGCGCCTCTACGGCAAACTCCATCGGCAGTTTTGCCATCACTTCCTTGGCGTAGCCGTTCACAATCAGCCCCACGGCGTCCTCGGTGGAAATGCCTCGTTGGTTGCAATAGAAAATCTGCTCCTCGTTGATTTTCGAGGTAGTGGCTTCGTGCTCCACCATCGATGTTTGGTTCTGGCAGTCGATGTATGGGAAGGTGTGGGCGCCGCAAGTCGAGCCCAGCAGCAGGCTGTCGCACTGGGTGTAGTTGCGGCAGTTGTTTGCGTTAGGCACAATCTTCACCTCGCCGCGGTAGCTGTTTTGGCTGTGTCCGGCAGAGATGCCTTTCGACACTATTGTGCTGCGAGTGTTCTTGCCCAAGTGAATCATCTTGGTGCCGGTGTCGGCTTGCTGATAGTTGCGCGTGAGGGCAACCGAATAGAACTCGCCCACCGAGTTGTCGCCCTTGAGCACGCAGCTGGGATATTTCCAGGTGATGGCGCTACCCGTTTCAACCTGCGTCCACGACAGCTTCGAGAAGTCGCCACGGCACAAACCGCGCTTGGTGACGAAGTTGTATATGCCGCCGCGGCCGTCCTTGTCGCCCGGATACCAGTTTTGCACGGTTGAATATTTCACCTCGGCGCGGTCCTCAACGATGATTTCCACAATGGCGGCGTGCAGCTGGTTCTCGTCACGCATCGGCGCTGTGCAGCCTTCGAGATACGACACGTAGGCATCGTCGTCGGCAACGATGAGCGTGCGCTCAAACTGACCGGTGCCGCTGGCGTTGATGCGGAAGTAGGTCGACAGCTCCATAGGGCAACGCACGCCTTTGGGAATGTAGACAAACGAACCGTCGGAAAACACCGCCGAGTTGAGCGCAGCAAAAAAGTTGTCGGTGTAAGGCACCACTTTACCCAGATAGCGACGTACCAAGTCGGGATAATCCTTCACCGCTTCGCTGAACGAGCAGAAGATGATTCCCAGTTCGGCAAGGCGTTCGCGATACATCGTCTTCACGCCCACAGCGTCCATCACGGCATCAACAGCCATGCCGCTCAAGCGCATCTGCTCCTCAAGCGGTATGCCCAACTTGTCGAAAGTCTTTTTGATTTCCGGGTCGATTTCCTTCTTGTCGTCGGTCTTGGTTTTCGGCGCAGCAAAATAGCTGATTGCCTGATAGTCGATTTCCGGAATGTTGAGGTGAGCCCATTTGGGCATTTTCATTGTCAGCCAGTGGCGATAAGCCTTCAGACGGAACTCCAGCAGCCATTCGGGCTCGTTGCGATACGCCGAGATGTAGCGCACCACATCTTCGTTGAGCCCCTTTGGAATAACGTGGGTCTCAACGTCGGTCACGAATCCGTATTTGTATTCGCTGCTTGCCGCCTCGTTTATTATGTCGTTGTTGTTCATTCGAAAATATTTAGATTGTGAAGTGCTGATTTTAAACACTTCGTGTTAAT
>JBJECZ010000136.1:0-5154 GCA_051871555.1 Muribaculaceae bacterium
CGCGGTGCCCTAGGAAAAAAATAGTATGAATAAAATGTGGTATTAGGGTTAACTTTTATCTTTTATATGCATGCCCGGCAGATGACGTTTGTTTTGCAATTGGCATCTTGCGCCGAAAACGCATTGTTTATATCAATTTAATATTCAGTGTGTCAACTATGGTCAAGAAGCCGTTTTGCAACTGTTATATTGTGCAAATATGTGCGCAAAATCGACCACTTTTGCCATACTTTGACAACACAAAGATAATACTATTTTTTAAAACGACAAAAAAATAATTATCTCTGAACGCAAGTTTTGGCATAGATGTTGCCATTGTATTACATTTCTAATTCTCCATTTTGGTTAGATACTCGCGGGTGTCGTGCGAGATGTCGCGTTTTTTCCACGGCACAAGCACGGTTACGAGTGCACAAATGATGCATGCGTACACGGTCCACCCGGCCATTTCTTTCACAGCCGACAGGGTGGCTTGCACCTGCACTTTGCCTTTGGTGGAAATGGCTGCCATTTCCTCAGCCTCGGTAACGCTCTTGCCTTGATACATCATTCCGCGGCGCGTCTGCTCGTAGGATTGCACGGCTTCGATGTTTGTGCGGTCGTAGTCGTGGGCATAGCGGGTTACATAGTATTGCTGGCGCTGTTGCAGCACATTGCTGTAGAGAGCCGAGCCGATGCCCGGAGCAATGACCATACGCACCGAGAGCATGATGCATACCCATGTGGACATGTACTTAAACGGCATGCGCTGGTTGGCATACACGGCGGTGAGCGAGTAGAGCAGCATCATGCCGGTGGCACGAATTATCACCGGCCATTTCATATGCTCGTAGAGCCCTTGTGTCTGCACCTCGAAGTACATATATAGCGAGGCGGCTCCGATGAGCACGAATCCGAGCGAGAACATATATTTGAGATGCACGCCCTTGCCGCCCAGAATCACGCCTATCATACAGCCAAGGAAGTAGCCCACAAGCACCCAGTTGCCCAGAGTGGCGTTTTGCCAGTTGTCGATTTTCATGCCCACGCTGGTGAACACGTTCACAAACATGGCGCTTGAGTTCAACACCATCAGGAAGAAGAACAACAGTATGCCCACTTGCACGCTGCGCAGCTTGAACACGCTCAGCAGAAAGTAGGGGCTGCGGCGAGTCCACTCAAGCCAAACAAAGAGGATGGTGAAAGCCACGCACAGCACGGTGGCAAGCTGAATCTCGGGCGAATCATACCAGTCGAGCACTTTGCCGTAGACCATAATGTAGATGAACGAGCACATCATTCCGCTGAACACCACCACATTGCCGAACTTAGCAAAGTTGATGGGGAATTTCTTGCCCGGATAGCGGTGCCAAGGCATGGTGATGAACAGGATGGCAATGGCGAGGAGCATTGTGCCCATCATGTAGTAGTAGACATATTGCCACTCGTATTCATAAGCCAGCCATGCGGTGAGGCATGTGCCAATCTGACCGAGAATCATGAAGAACAGATATATTGTGGGCATGCTCGAGCCTTTTTCCTTGTCGAGGCGGTCCCAACCGGCTTCGTCGGTGGGGTCGTTGCCCGGCGTGATGTTTCGCGTGGCTTCCATGCCAAAGGCATATTTGATGAGCGTGAACAGGTTGCACATCATCAGCACGTTACGCAAGAAGCCCATCACAAGGCTGCACAATGCCAGAATGAACAGGCTGTCGGTTTCGGCGCAGATGTAGCTGAGCACATACATCACCGAGAAACCAACAATAAGCATCATTTTTTCGCGTCGGATGCACACCAGCTGATAGAAGAACGGCGAAAAAGCCGCCATGCCCACCGAGGTGACAAACCCAACGTATTGTATGTGTTCTGCCTGAATGCCCAGCCCGCTGGTCATCTCGCCGCTGTTGGCTGAGTATATGCCGCCAATGGTGAGGATGGGGATGAAGAGAATCATCAAAAAGATGATTCCCAGGGGCTTTGGCACCCAGTTGTAGAACGGATAGTTGCGCGGATAGCTGCCCATATCACTTTCTTTCGGCCTTCACTACCACCATCATGCCGGCAGCGAGGCGATTGTTATCTTCTTTGCTGAGTCCTTCGAAATCGATGCGGACTGGCACGCGTTGCTGAATCTTCACAAAGTTGCCGGCAGAGTTGTCGGTAGGCACGAGCGAGAACTTCGAGCCGGTGGCGCCTGAAATGGCAGTCACGGTGCCTTCAAACTCACGGTCGTCGATAGCGTCGACTGTCATTCTCACCTTTTGTCCAACAAAGAGGTTCTCTATTTGAGTTTCTTTGTAATTGGCAATCACCCACTTTTGTGTGTCGGGGATGATGTAGGTGATGGTGGTTCCGGCGTTGATGTATTGACCTTCCTCGATGGCGCGTCGGCCGAGCTTGCCGTCGCATGGTGCAACCACCACGGTGTACGACAGGTTGAGCTTAGCCATTTCGAGGGCGGCTTGTGTGCGCTCGATGGCAGCCTCGGTGTTGCCGCGGCGGGTTTGCACTTCGTTCACGCCCGAGAGGGCAGCCTTTTGCTGACGCTTAACCGACTCCAGCTTCTCGCGGGTGGCGCGCAGCTCGGTTTGAATCTGTTCGAGCTGTATTGGGGTGGCAGCCTTGCGTTCAACAAGGTTTTTATAGCGTATTTCGTCCTTCTCGAGTTTTGCCAGACGAATTTGAATTTCGCTAATCGACGATTCGTAAACCGATGCCGAGTTGCGTGTGGTCACCTCGGTGGCGTTGATTACATTGGCTCCCGATTGAGCATCTTTGAGCGCAGCCTCGGCGTCCATCACGCGTATGCGATATTCGCGGTCGTCGAGCACCAGCAGCGTGTCGCCCTTCTTCACGTTTTGGTGTTCGGTGAAGTACACCTTCTTAATATAACCTGTGGCGCGCACATTCACCGGCGACAGGTATTGTTCGATTTGAGCATCGTTGCAGGTTTCGGTTTTCTTGTAGTCGAGAAATAGCATCGACACTTTGATTACGCCCCACACCAGCACGCCCACGCCAAGCAGGCTTGCAATGATTTGGCGACGACGTTGTTTCTTGAGTTTTTGCAGACGGGTTTCGTGAGTTGTTTCACTTGCATTATTATTTGCCATGACTGTTATGTTTTTTTTCGTATAGTGATAATTATATTTATTTTGAGAAATGATTATTGGGCAAGCAGGGTCGACAATTTGCCTGTGAGTTTAAGCAGCGCCAGGTTCGACACCTTGTAGTTGTAGCTTGCGGTGAGATAGTTGTTTTGTGCCGAGCTTAGTTGAATTTCGTCTTGCAGCACTTCGGTCATTGAGACGATGCCTTCGCGATATCGGTCGGTGGTCACCTTGTACACGTCGTCGGCAAGAGCGTAGTTGTCCTTTTGCTTGGTGTAGTTTCGGCGATTGTTGTCGAGGTCGTTGAGAGCATTCACATATTGTGCCTGCATGCCTTTGTAGGCGTCCTCATAGCCGATGCGGGCATTGTCGATGTCGATTTGGGCTTTGCGCACCTTAGAGCGGCGCCCGAAGCCGTCGAAGATGGGCACGCGCAGCGATATGCCAAGGCCGTTTGAGCCGTACCAGTGATTCGATTCGCCCGAGTGGAACCAGTTCTTGAACTTGTCGGTGTAAGCCGAATACATCACGTTGCCCGTGAGCGACAGCGTGGGCAGATATTCCTCTTTAGCCAGCTTCTTTTGCTTTTCGGCAAGCACAACCTTGTTTTGCAGCAATTGCAATTCGTATAGGTTGGTGTCGAGTCCGCCGTAAGCAGTGGCGTCGGGCAAGTGGGCGTCGTCAACCACAACGGCAATCTTTTCGTTGAGGTCGTAGTCGAGCACATACTTGAGCATATTGTATTGCTGCTCGAGCATCGAGCAAGCGTTGTCGTATTGCACCTGCATGTTTTCGATGTTGAGGTTCACGCGCTTCACATCCACCTCAATGGCCATGCCGTTGTCGAAGAACGCCACGGTGATGTCGCGCAGCTCCTTCATGCGGCGAATGTTGTCGTGCACCAAGGCAATCTGTTCCTCGGTGTTTTGCGCCATGAAATACATCTTGCTAATTTGCATGATAAGGTCCTCCTTGGCCTTTTCATACGACAGCTCGTTGATGTGGTCAACCAATTTAGCCAAATCCATTGCGGTGAGCGCCATTTGGTTGTAGAGCGGCATCTGCAATTGCACGCCGGCAGCGGCATTGTATTGCAAAGTCTTGGTGACGTTGTATTTTTTGCCGTAAGCAGTGCCGTCGGTCACCGACACCGGAGGCGCGAAATTGTCGTTGAACGAAGCCACCGCATTGATTTGCGGCAACAGTCGCGAACGATTTTCGCTGATGGTGAGCTTTCCTTTTTTGATTTCTCCCTCAGCCGTCTTTAGCGAGAGATTGTTCTCAATGCCTATTTTCAGGCATTCCTGCAACGTGAGCTTCCGTTGCGCCTGCGATGGCATGCACAGCCCAATCGCAGCAATAAGAATAACAGCAATTCTCATGTTTAACCGTTTACTCTATTAACTTTTAAATTATTTCTTTGTTTCGTTATTTACGACTGCAAAGTTATAGATAATCACTCGGATGTAACTATTCATTTTCGTTAATGAATTATTCATTTTGTCGCATGTGCTGCCGTTTTTGGCAAAAAATCGCGCGACAACTAACTAAATAATAGAAATTCAAGCAGTTTCCCTCATGAATACTTCTCGCACTTAATAACCCTGATTTGCCTGTGCGTGCAATCGCGCCGCGGTTGTGCGTTGATGAATGGGCTAATCAAAAATTGCTTCTAAATTATACCAAAAGAGGCCGTGCATATAAGACACAGCCTCAATTCGTTAATGGTTTTATTCGAGATGGTTGTTGAACTAAATGTTCTTTCGAGAAAAGCGGTATGACGATTAGTTAGCCTGTTATGGTTGATATTTAGGCTCATCGGCGATGCCGAATTCCATGTTCTTTTGGTTTACTTTCTTAACGTAAACCAAGAAGTGTGAATATACTTGCCAGTTGCATTGTTTAATACGTACATGTGAACTGCGCATTGGCCATTGTTATATTTAATGGCCCTAACTGCCTCGCCATTGTCAAGAACATACATTTGCATTATTACATCATCGCTATAAGTGCAATACTTCGGTAAATTTTAATGCGTAGCGAGTCGCCAGGCGACAGACTCCGC
>JBJECZ010000137.1:0-5143 GCA_051871555.1 Muribaculaceae bacterium
CCGATCTATCGAAGCAGCCAAAATCCTTATGTTGTCGGCTGCCTTTTCATACACATTTATTGCCATATCTTTTAGTTAGTATTAATTTCTGAACATAGCTATACAAACATACCACAAATATAACAATTATTAATCATATTTTTCTCCATTTAAGCAACAAAAAAGCCTCATCACTCAAAATCTTTCTCCTCCCAAGCCACAAAACAATTGGCAGCCAAGCATAAATGCCCGACTGCCAATATCTTATTTTGCCAACATGTGCCACTCAATGCCGGCACATGCTGTTATCAATTTGCCTCGCCGATTATTCAACAGGAATGTCGGTGTTGACGTTCTTCGAACCAACAAGTGCATAATACAGGATGTAAGCAGCACATGCCAATGGAACAAAGAAGCTTGCCAAATAGCTGCCGGTAACGTCGGCAACAATACCTTGGATGCCCACCATGATTGCGAAACCGCAAACCATAGTCATGAACGCACCCGAAGCAACGGCAGTGTATTTGCCAAGACCTTCTGTGGCGAGGTTGAAGATACCGCCCCACATAACCGATGCGCAAAGACCAACGAGCAAGAACATCAGGATGCCTACAGGAACATTGCCCCAAACAAGAGCCATTGCGGTGTAGTCAACGCCAGGAATGCTTACTGTAACGTCGGTTGGCAAGAAGATACCCAAACCAAGCAGAACAACTGCAGCTGCACTTACCGATGAAATCATTGCCTTGGTTGAAATCTTGCCACCTACAACGCCACCTACAAAACGGCCTACGAGCATCAGCAAGAAATAGATTGCGCCAAGAGTACCGCAGTAGCCGGCGTCCATTGCCAAACCTGGAGTAGCTGCGTCGGTGGCTGCTGTGAGGTATTGAAGAATATAGGTTGGAGGGCCAACTTCAACTGCACCATAGAATGCAATGGCAAGAATGCCAAGCTTGAAGTGACGGAACGAGAATGCCGAATACTTTGGCTTTTCGGCGCTAACCTTTTCTTCCTTCTCAATCTTTTGAGGTTCTTCAATCTTAGTGAACAAGATTACGATGAAAGCAATCACAAAGATAGCAAGAGCAATCATAAGAGCCGGAGTGGCATCCGAAATCTTTGCCTTGGCAGCATCGCCGATGAGGGCACCCATGAGGATGTAAACGCACACTGCTGCTGTTGAATTGAACACGCCACCAATCTGAATAAGTTGGTTACCTGTGTTACCGCCACCGCCAAGAAGGTTAAGCATAGGGTTAACAACGGTGTTGAGCATACACATGCAGAAACCTGCAATGAATGCACCAATCAGATAAACTGTAAAGCCGAGGCTTCCGCTCAACCATTGAACCAAGATGCCGACGATACCAACTATCAATGCCAAAAGTGCAGTTTTCTTATAACCCAACTTTTTGATTAACATACCCGACGGAACACCCATCAGCAAATATGCCATGAAGTTGCCATAGTTACCCACCTGTGAAGCGAAGTTCGATGCTCCGAATTGGTTCTTCACAATCACTGCCATTGGCGAGCACAAGTTGGTCACAAAGGCAATCATAGCAAAGAGGGCAATCATTACGATGATAGCACCCCATTGTTTAGTTTTGTTACTCATTTTTTGTTTAATTAGTTAGTTATTTGATATTTAGTTAGTTATTACAGGTTCACAACAAGCATGAAAGCCGACAAACAACAAACATGCCCATACCATTAGGTTTAATTTTGTGTAAAGATAAGCCTTTTTTTTGAAAAAACTGCACAAACAGCAACTAAAAGAGCAAAAAAGGGAGCAAATTAATACTCCCTTTCTCCAAATATCGTTGTGCCTATGCGCACCATTGTGCTGCCTTCGTCCACCGCAATCGGGTAATCGTCGCTCATGCCCATGCTCAGTTCGCAAAAACTGCTGTTGCCGCTGAATGCGCCATGCTTGAGGTGCTCATACACGGCATGCGCCCGAGCAAATTCGCTGCGAATTTCTGCCTCGTCGTCGGTGTTTGTAGCCATCGCCATCAAGCCGCAGATGCGCACATTGCTCATTGCCAGGTCGTCGGTCCCCGAAGCTATTTGCTCAAGCTCGTCAACCGAGAAGCCGAACTTTTCCTGCTCTTGCGCCACATGCACCTGCAACAGCACATTCACAATTTTGCCGATGCGCGCCGCCTCCTTGTTGATGCACTGCAAAAGCCTGAGCGAATCAACGCTGTGAATCATGCTCACATTAGGGAGCAGCTGGCGCACTTTGTTGGTCTGCAGGTGTCCGATGAAATGCCATTCAACATCGGCTGGCATCAACGGCACTTTCTGCACCATCTCCTGAACACGGCTTTCGCCAAAGATGCGCTGACCAGCATCGTAAGCCTGCATCAGCCGTTCAATGGGATGAAACTTCGACACTGCCACCAATTTCACTCCCGGTGGCAATTCCGATTGTATTTTCTTTATTGATTCAGATATCGACATCGTTCTCAGCTCCTCATTCTGCCTTTGCCCCGCTGAGGTCCTCTTTAAATACATCGAGGATGACAGTTTCGGCTATCGAAGCAACCTCAAAGTCGCTCATCGTTCCCTTCATCCCGTCCATCAGATTTTGCAAAGCCTTGGCAAAATCGCTCGCCTGAACATACATATAGCAACCCGTGCGCTTTTCGATGCCTTTTTTCTCGTCGAGCGTGATGAAGTTCACTTTTGCCTTATACCACTTGTCGCCATTCTCGTCGAAAAAGATTTCGCTCATGCGCACACGTTTAACCGAATCCACCTTAAATTCGCCCGAGATGCCAAATTTCACCTCCTCGGTGATGCGCGCCTCCGCCTCAGTGAACGACATTGCATCCACCAGATAGCTTTCGCTCACTGTTTTTATTTGTGCTTCGCCTGTTGTCTTATCGTACTTTACTTTACATTCAAACCATTGTGCCATAACTGTTTATATCTAATTTAATTAATAATCAGTGCCGTTTAACGGCTATTTTTACCGTGCAAAATTACGATTTTTGGATAAATCAAACAACCATGCACACACTATTTTTTGCAGCTTTACCAGTCGTTCATTTGCACAAAACCTATTTCACCATTAACTTTGCGTAGCAAAACCATCAGCAATAGTACAATACAATGAGCGACTTTTTCAAGACAGTGAAAGGCATATCGCAAGGATTATACAAAGAGAAGATGAGCAAATTCATCTCCTTTGCCGAACCTGTGCAGAGCGCCGACGAAGCAAAAGCCGTAGTAAAAAAATATCAGAATCAATATCACGATGCCCGCCATGTGTGCTGGGCTTATATGATTGGCACCGACCGCAGCGAATACCTCTCAAGCGACAACGGCGAACCTTCGGGCACTGCCGGGAAGCCGATTCTCGGGCAAATCAACTCTTTCGGGCTCACTAACATCGTGATTGTGGTGGTGCGCTATTTTGGTGGAATAAAACTGGGGACATCGGGACTGATAGTTGCCTATCGCGAAGCAGCCGCCGAAGCCATCAAGGCTGGCGAGATATTGGATTGTCATGAGCAAACCACCATTACATTCACATTCGCCTATCTTGGCATGAACGACGTGATGAAGGTGATTAAGAGCGAAGACCTGCGCATCGTCAGCCAGGATTTCGACAACTGCTGCACAATGACTGTTCAACTCGACGCTGACAAAGCTGAGCCACTGAAGAAACGTCTCACCGACCTGGGCGGGGTTTCAATCTCATAGAATCGACATCACCTCATTCAAGCTATCGACATTGGCATCAGCCTCACGGCAGGGCGCTGTGCCTTTAATATTAAAGTATATAGTATGCCATCCTGCATTGCGTGCGCCCAAAATGTCGGCATCGGCATTATCGCCAATCATCACTGTCGACTCAGCCTCTGCCCCACACTCACGCAAAGCATAATCAAAAATCTCTCGCATCGGCTTGGTGAATCCGCAATCGTCGGAAATTATCACCTTGTCAATCAAATGCGACATGCCACCCGAAAGCAACTTTTGTTGCTGCGTGCCTTTGAATCCATTGCTCAAAGCATGCACCCTGTAATGGCAGTTGAGATATTCCAGCAACTCCTTTGCACCCGGCACAAGAATGCTTTGCTGTGCAAGAAAATGCAAATATTCCTCATCAATCTCAGCGCCCAGCTCGTCAAGGCGCTGCGTCACGCCTATCTGCTGCAGAGTATAACGGAAACGCTCCGTCACCAAAAAATCCTTTTTGATTAAGCCATGATGATACAAATTCCACAACTCGGCGTTCTTGGTCAAATATATGTCGCGAAATCGCTCGTAACTCGGCTGCCAAGCTGCAAGTCCAAATGCATCGTAAACGTGCCGCAGCGAAAGCTTGCTATTTTCAGTGAACCACCACACAGTGTCGTCAACGTCGACAAACACCGTCTTTATTTTAGTCTTATCAATCATATCTTAAACACTTTCCACCACTTATAATCGACATTCACATCGGTTACATCGGCACCCTCCACGCGTTTGAGCAGCTTCACCACCCTGATGGTTACGGGCAAGGCAATAATTTCATATAGCGTTTTCAGCATCACCTGAGTCCACACCAGCGTGACGATAGTAGCTAAGGGAAGCATTCCGGCAAAAGCAATAGGGAAAAATATCAGCGAATCGGCAGTCTCACCAAACACCGTCGACATGATTGCCCTCAGCGAAAATCGCTTGCCGCCATCGCGCACCTTCATGCGGCTCATCACCTGCGCATTCACCATCGAACCCACAATGAAAGCCACAAAACTGCCCAGCAAAATGCGTGGCGTGTTGCCAAACACTTGCTCAACTGCAGCCTGAGCCGTCCACGACGGGTCGCCAGGCATCGCAACACACACTTGCAGGAACACTACAAATATCATATTGAGCAAAAAGCCCATCCATATCACAAACCGAGCTTTGGCAAACCCATACACCTCCACTATACAATCGTTGATTATATACGAAATCGGGAACACCGAAAGCCCAGCCGTAGCCGTCAATATGCCTATCTTCACCACCTTCACCTCCATCAAGTTGGCAAGAATCAGAAACACGGCAAACATCATCGCCAGCACAACAAACGGCAAAGAAAACTGTTTATTTATCATCCGTCAGATTACATTAGTCTTAATACTTTTTTTCGCACAAAGTTACAATTAATAATCCGCAAACA
>JBJECZ010000138.1:0-5103 GCA_051871555.1 Muribaculaceae bacterium
CGGGTGCACCGAGGTTAGAATCAAGTGTTTGTCGGGGTTGATGAGCGACCGCTTGCTTATGGCATAGCTTCCCCAAAGAATAAACACCAGATTGTCGCGATGGAGCGATAGCCGGCTGATAACTTCATCGGTGAATTGCTCCCAGCCTTGCCGCTGATGTGAGGCTGCCTTGTGAGCTTCGACGGTGAGCGTTGCGTTGAGCAACAGCACGCCTTGCTTTGCCCAGCGGGTCAAATTGCCACTTTGCGGAATTGGTGAACCAATGTCGTTGTGTATTTCTTGAAAGATGTTGCGCAGCGATGGTGGGAACTGAATGCCGTCGTTAACCGAAAAACATAATCCATTGGCTTGCCCGACATCGTGATACGGGTCTTGCCCGAGAATCACCACCTTAACCTCTTTGAATGGTGTGGCATTGAAGGCTGCAAAAATTTGTCGCCCCGGAGGGAAAATTTGCTTTGTTGCATACTCGTTGCGGACAAAGTTGGTTAGTCGCACAAAATAGTCTTTCGACCATTCGTCGGACAATTCTTGCTTCCAGCTCTCTTCAATCTTTACATCCATGTGATTATGTCGTTTTATTTACACTATGTGCAAAAGTAATAAATCTTCGCACTTAATACAATTATATAAGATGTCGGATAGACTTATTTGCGAAGTTTTTATAATTATTTGCACATCGGCATGAACTAAAAATTGTAATTCTCCGTTATTATCTTGAAAAATATTACAGAATTATTTTGTTTTGTATGAAAATAGTTGTAAATTTGTAATGATTTCAAATATGTTAATTTATGACAGCGACAGAACATTTAATAAAACATGGAATTAGGCCATCGGTTCAGCGAATAGCGGTGATGAACTATTTGTTGGAGCACCGAACACATCCCACGGTTGATGAGATGTATGTTGCGCTGTCGAAGGACATGCCCACATTGTCGAAGACCACGGTGTATAACACGTTGGAATTGTTGGTTAAGCAGAAGGCTGTGTTAGAGCTGACCATTGACTCTAAGATGTCGCACTACGACGGATACACACAGGCTCATGCGCATTTCAAATGTAAGAGGTGTGGTAGGATATTCGATTTGCCTATCAGCGATGCCGCATTGAATGCTCTGCAAATCGACAACGGGTTCTTGATGGAAGACCTGCAAGTGTATTACTGTGGTGTGTGTCCGCAATGCGTGAATAATGAGAATAATTAATATTGATAAAAACAAAAATAATTTATTTAATAACTTAAAAACATTTGATTATTATGGCAAAGAAATTTCAATGCACAGTATGTGGCTATGTACACGAAGGTGATGAGGCTCCAGAATTCTGCCCACAATGCAAACAACCTAAGTCGAAATTCAAAGAAATGGTAAGCGAAGAACTCAACTTCGTTACTGAACACGAACTTGGCGTAGCTAAGGGCACAGGCGACGAAATGATTGCTGACCTCAACGCACACTTCATGGGCGAATGCACCGAAGTTGGTATGTACCTTGCAATGTCGCGTCAAGCTGACCGCGAAGGTTATCCTGAAGTAGCTGAGGCTTTCAAGCGCTATGCTTGGGAAGAAGCAGAACATGCTGCTAAGTTCGCAGAACTTCTTGGCGATGTAGTATGGGACACTAAGACTAACCTCGAAAAGCGCATGAATGCTGAGTCGGGTGCTTGCGAAGACAAGATGCGTATTGCTAAGAACGCTAAGGCTGCTAACCTCGACGCCATCCACGACACTGTTCACGAAATGGCAAAGGATGAAGCTCGTCACGGCCGTGGCTTCAAGGGCTTGTATGAAAGATACTTCAAGAAATGATTGTGTATAGCAAGATACATTGGGTATAATTTATATTGATTTAAAGAAAGAGCGTGAGCATTTTGGTGTTCACGCTCTTTTTTATGTATTTGCCACACTCGCGGTGTGTGTAGTGTAACGCTGGAAAAAACTTGTGTGGCTGCAACAACAAATTTGTTAGTTGCAGCCACGCAATGTGTATGGAAAATAATATCTCTTATTTGCTGAGTTTCTTCATCACCGACTTAGGCACTGCTTCTTTGTTGACAAGAATGCTGAGGGTCTTTGCCATAAAATAAGCTTCAGAAACATAGAAGTAGCCCTTGTAGATGTGCTTGTCGTCCCAAGAGTTTTTCACCTTGTAGTAGCGTTTGCCGTTTTGGTCGGTAGCATAACCTTCAATAACCATTCCGTGGTCGTCGGTGGTCTCTTGGCTGTCGAACATTTGTTGGCGCGACTCTTGAGTAACGGTGATTTCTTTCACCGGACCCTTGATGTCGAAGCGTTTGTTTTCTTTTTCCTTAGCGCTCAGTGCCACCCAACGCGACAATTCGGTTCCTTCAAGGTCTGATTCTTTAGTCTCTTCAGGAATTACTGCATAACCTTTGTTCCACTTGAAACCGCCTTCGCTCACGTCGGCGCCCCAAGCCACCGGATAACCGTTTTCAACTGCATAGTCGACAATGCTCTTAAGGTCGTCGATGGTGACGTTCATATATTGACCCCACAACCAGTTGTCGGCAACTTCCAGTCCGCAGGGTTTGTTGAATGGATGGTGCGAGAACGATGTGAAAGCCATGTAGTTGTTCATGTCAAGGCCGAGCGATTTAGCAAACGATTGAGGAGTGTAAGATTTGCCTTCGTAAGTGAATGTTTCGGGCACCTGTCCGAAATAAGCGTCCATAATGCCGGCAAGTCCGTTGAGCCACGCAGTGGAAAGCTTGCGACCCGGTTTCTTGTTAATCTCATTCAAATAAGCAATCATGGCGTTGCACACCTCGCTGTGATTGTGGTTATCTTCACCATAGTTCAACCCTTTGTAGGCATCTTCGGGCATCATGCCATATTTGTCCCAAACGTAAGCGTTGTCGAGAACGCTGCCGCCTTGGTTGAAATTGATGTGACCGTTCATGCGAATGTATTTTTCTGCTTTGTCGAGGTAGCACATTCTCACAATGAACATTTCAGAGAGGTCGTATTCTTTACCGGTGATTCTGAGAATTTCGTCTTCGAGGAACGAGTTGCCCGAGAAGCACCAGCAGGTGCCTGACTTGGCTTGGTTCTTTACAGAAGTAGATTTGCAGACTTTTACGTCGGTGAATTTAAAACCTGTGCTATCGGGGTTTTCGATAGCAGCCGACACGCTGAGGCAGAACGGCACAGTCAGCGCGAGACTCAAAAGAATTCTTTTCATGTCAAGTTTAGTATTTGTAGTTATTATGTTATTCTTCTTGAATAGTTTGCCTACAAAGATAACTAAAAAAATGCTCAAGGCAAAGGCAATATGCCAAATACTTTCGCAACGCAAACGCTTTAATGCAGTTGTGAAAATGTATGGGGCAAAGCGGCAAGAGGCAGGCTTTTATTTTGCTCACGACTTACGCTCTAATTCTCTGAGGTTCTCGAGGTGCTTGCGTTCCATGAATTCTTTGATGCCCTCGAGGTGCAGAGTAACTTTCTTATTGCCGAACTCATAGATGTTCTCAACAAGACCATCGAGGAAATCGCGGTCGTGGCTAACGACAATGAGTGTGCCGTCGAATTTTTGCAGCGCTTCTTTCAGCACGTCTTTCGAGCGCATGTCGAGGTGATTGGTAGGCTCGTCGAGAATGAGCAAATTCACTGGCTCGAGCAGCAGCTTCAGCAAAGCAAGGCGTGTGCGCTCGCCGCCGCTAAGCACTTTCACTTTCTTCATCGATTCCTCGCCGCCGAACATAAATGCGCCAAGCATATCCTTGATTTTTGTTCGAATGTCGCCTTTGGCAATATCGTCGATGGTTTGAAATACTGTGAGATTTTCGTCGAGCAGCGATGCCTGGTTCTGGGCAAAATAGCCAATCATCACGTTATGCCCAAGGGTTAGAGTGCCGTCGTGGGTGATTTCGTTCATTATGCAGCGCACCATTGTAGATTTTCCTTCGCCGTTTTTGCCCACAAACGCCACTTTTTGACCGCGTTCGATGGTGAACGACGCATTGCTGAACACTGTGTGTTCGCCGTATGATTTGCCCACACTGTCGGCTATAACAGGGTAGTTGCCCGAACGGGGTGCAGGTGGAAATTTCAGACGCAGTGCCGAATTGTCTTCTTCATCAACTTCGATAAGTTGAAGTTTTTCAAGCATCTTCACGCGGCTTTGCACTTGCAGCGTTTTGCTGTAAGTGCCTTTGAAACGCTCGATGAATGCGCGTGTTTCGGCAATCATCTTTTGTTGTTCGTCGTATTGCTTTTGTTGCTGAGCACGGCGTTCGGCGCGCAGCTCAAGGTAGTGTGAATAGGATGCTTTGTAATCGTAAATTTTGCCCATTGTGACCTCGATGGTGCGAGTGGTGACGTGATCGACGAATGTGCGGTCGTGCGAGATTACCACCACGGCACGGTTGTTCTCAATCAAGAAATCTTCGAGCCATTGAATCGATTCAATGTCGAGGTGGTTGGTAGGCTCGTCGAGCAGCAGCACATCAGGCTTTTTTAGGAGCATCTTTGCCAACTCGATGCGCATTCGCCAACCTCCCGAGAAGTCGGAAGTGGGGCGGTTGAAATCGCTTCGCGAAAAGCCGAGGCCGAGAAGTGTTTTCTCAACATCTTCATCGAAATGGGTCATGTCAATTGTATAGAACTTTTCGCCAAGGGTTGTCACCTCCTCAATGATTTTCATATAATCTTCGCTTTCGTAGTCGGTGCGTGAGGCAAGCTCATCGTTAAGGCGGTTGATTTTAGCCTCCATCTCAAACAGATGAGAGAATGCTTGCGAAGCCTCCTCGAAAACCGTGCGGCTGTCCTGTGTGAGCAGATGCTGGGGCAGATAGGCAATAACGGTGTCCTGTGGATATGAAATGTTGCCCCGAGTGGGTTGGCGTACACCTGCAAGTATTTTCAGCAAGGTACTTTTTCCGGCACCGTTTTTGCCCATCAAGGCAATGCGGTCGGTTGGGTTGATAACAAAGGAGATGTCGGAGAAAAGGGTAGTGCCTGAAAATTCTACGGCAATGTTGTCGACTGAAATCATGAAGTGTGGTTATATAATGTTATTATTTACGCAATAGTTCGTTAACTTATCCCCAGGCCTAAGCGGCTCTGGATGTAAATAAAAC
>JBJECZ010000139.1:0-21419 GCA_051871555.1 Muribaculaceae bacterium
TTTTATTTACATCCAGAGCCGCTTAGGCCTGGGGATAAGTTAACGAACTATTGTTTATAATAGAGTTTCTGTTTTTAAGGATATAGACTTACACTATGAGCAATCGCCACAAATGGTATGTCGTTTGGGTTGGCACCGAACCCGGTATTTGCGAATCGTGGGAAGAATGTCAGATGCGCACCAACGGGTTTCCGGGTGCCAAGTTCAAGGCATTCGACTCTCGCGAGGAGGCTGTGATGGCTTTCCGACGCGGGCAGGACGACGATATGTCAATCATCCGAGCCTTGGCTAAAGCACCTGCCGAGGTGGTGAACTATAGTGCCATACCCGAAATTTTGCCCGGCAGCATCGCTGTCGACGCTGCTTGCAGCGGCAACCCGGGGCACATGGAGTATCAAGGCGTGGAGATTCACTCGGGCTTGCAACTGTTCCACAAGCAATTCGAGCCTCTTGCCACCAACAACATAGGTGAGTTTCTTGCAATTGTTCATGCCTTGGCGCTGCTGAAAAACGACCCTCGAGTGCCAGCCATCTATTCCGACAGCCGCACGGCAATCGCCTGGGTGCGCGACCGGCGTTGCAAAACCAAAATCGCCGAAACCGACGCCAACCGTTCGCTGTTCAACGTCATACGGCGTGCCGAACACTGGCTGCAAACCAACACCTACCGAAACCGCATCATCAAATGGGAAACCGACAAATGGGGCGAAATACCTGCCGATTTCGGAAGAAAGCATTAACCACCCTTCGGCTATTTCTCATTTCACACGCGAAGCATAACCCAATATTCAACCAACTCATAGAGGAAGCATGAAAATAGTAATCGTTTGCAAAAGTCATAATCTGGGCGGTGCCGCAATGGTGTCGCACCGGCTGATGGTGGCTCTGTGCCACGCCGGTCACGACGCCCGTATGCTTGTCCTCTCGCCTGCCAACGAGGTGAATGTATATTCCTACTCCAACAAGCTGCGCGACAGTTTCAATTTCATTGCCGAACGCCTGCAAATATTCATTCAAAACGGGTTCTCTCGCAACCGCCTGTTTGCCGTCGACACCGCACGATGGGGCGCCGACATCAGCTCGCACCCCTGGGTGAAAGAGGCTGACGTGATTAACTTGAACTGGATTAACCAAGGCGCACTTTCGCTGCGCTCGATAAAGCGACTCGTCGACACGGGCAAGAAAATTGTGTGGACCATGCACGACATGTGGAACTGCACCGGCATTTGCCACCACGCCTACGACTGCCAGCGATATAAAGGCGAATGCAACAACTGTCCTTTTCTGGGTTTTATGGCTGCCGACAACGACCTCTCATCTCGCGTGCAACGCCTTAAAGCCAAACTATATGCCAATAGCAACATCCGCTTTGTGGCTGTGAGCAACTGGCTCGCCGAGCGCTGCAGGCAAAGCAGCCTAATGCGATTGACCAACGTTTCGGTGATTCACAACGCTTTCCCAATCGAGCAGTTTGCCTATGTGCACCACCCCAACCCAAGCCTCAACATCCCCTCCGACAAAACAGTGCTCATTATGGGTGCGGCACGGCTCGACGACCCTGTGAAAGGCTTCGACCTGCTTATCGACGTGTTCAACTACATGGTTGAACATAAACCTGCTTTGGCTGCAAAATGCCATCTGCTGCTTTACGGAAACATTCGCAATGCCAATTTGCTCAATCAGATTGCCATTCCATACTCCTACATCGGCAAAGTGCCCGAATCGAAACTCAACCAACTGTTTTCGGGCAGCGACGTGGTGATATCAACCTCGCGATTCGAATCGCTCGGCGGAACATTAGTAGAAGGACTGGCAAGCGGCTGCGCGGCTGTGGCTTTCGACAGCGGCGGACAAAGCGACGTCATCGACCACCTCGAAACCGGATACCTCGCCCGACGATACGACATCGCCGATTTTGTTGAGGGAATCGACTGGGCTGTGAATCACTCTGCCGCTTCGCGCGAATTGCTGAACAGCATAATGACCAAACGATTCTCGGCTAAAGAGATTGCGCAAAAATATATCCGCTTATTTGAAGAATAACTGAAACTTTTGCAATAATTTTGCACCGGTGCAGCAAGCGTTTGCCTACACCACATAAATTATTTTATTCATCTAACAACTTCACATCTATGCAGACAGTATTATTCCACGACACCATATTCGGACCCATTCACAGTCGTAGGCTTGGAATTTCGCTTGGCGTAAACCTCATGCCTAACGACGGAAAAATCTGCTCGTTCGACTGCGTTTACTGCGAAGCCGGCTACAATGCTCAAGGTCAAGGCACCACGGGTGTGCCTTCGCGCGACCAAGTGCGCAAACAGCTTCGCAAAAAACTCGCCGCTATGCAAGAGGCGGGCGAAGCCCTCGACGTAATCACCTTCTCGGGCAACGGCGAACCAACGCTGCACCCACAATTCAAGCAGATTGTGCACGACGTGATTAACCTGCGCAACCACTATTACCCCGAAGCCAAAGTGTCGGTGCTGAGCAACAGCACAATGGCTGGGAAACCCAGCGTGATTGACGCCCTGAAAATGGTTGACAACAACATCCTCAAGCTCGACTCTGCCATTGCGCACACGTTGCGGCTTATCAATCAACCAAAATCGGACAATGTGCAGCCCGACGGCGTGATTGCCGACCTTAAGGCATTTGGCGGGAAATGCATTGTGCAAACCATGATGCTGCGCGGCGAGCACAACGGCAAACACATCGACAACACCACCGACGCCGAAATCGATGCCCTCATTGCCGCATACCTCGAAATAAAGCCTCGTGAAGTGATGCTCTACTCCATCGACCGCAAGACGCCCGAGGAGAACCTCGAGAAGGTGAGCGCCGACGAACTGCAGCGCATCGCCGACCGCATGCGCGCTGCCGGCATCACTGTGCAAGTGAATGCTTAATTAATTTTTACAAAGAATTTATGGAGCAAATCATCTTTCCGTCGCCGCTTAACAAAGGCGACAAAATTGCAATAATATCGCCTGCAAGCCACATCCTGCCTGAATATGTCGACGGAGCCTGCCAGACTATCACCCAACTGGGCTTTCAGCCCGTAGTTAGCACACACTGCAAAGGGCAATGCGGCGGCTATTCCGGCACCATCGAGCAACGCCTTGCCGACTTCCTTGAAGCGCTGCACAACCCCGAGGTGAAAGCCATTTTGTGCAGCCGCGGCGGATACGGCGTGGTGCATCTGCTCGAATATCTTTCCTCCGACGACATTGCCAAGAATGCCAAGTGGCTCATCGGATTCAGCGACATCTCGGCGCTGCACGCTGCCATGGTGGCAAGTGGCGTGGCAAGCATCCACGCCTCGATGGCTAAGCATCTAACGCAATTCGACGTCGACAACGAAGCTACCCAAGCACTGTTCAACATTTTGCAAGGCAAATTGCCCACCTACCAGACGCCTTCACACCCATTCAATAAGCCTGGCACCGCCACCGGCACGCTCACCGGCGGCAACATGGCTGTGCTGTGCGGACTGCTCGACACCGAGTTCGACCTCCTCAGCCGCGGCGACATCCTGTTCATTGAAGATGTTGGCGAAGAAGTCTACAAAATCGAACGCATGCTCTATAACCTGCGCCTCAGCGGCGTGCTGCCTATGATTAAAGGCTTGATTGTGGGACGATTCACCGACTACCGCAACCCCGACGGGAACGGCGACTCGATGGAGCAGATGGTGAAGCGCATGGTTGAACCTTACGACATTCCTGTGGCATTCGATTTCCCGGTGGGACACGTCGACGAAAACATGCCGCTCATCGAGGGCGCACAAGTCACCCTCACTGTAGCCGATACCGTCACCCTGCAGTTCCACGCATAAAATAATAAGCCCCACTGAAAAAAATTTAGCCCCACCTCCAAAAAGGCGGGGCAAATTTATTATCGCTTATCAACCATTATCTCGTTCCAAACGGTGCGGGCAAAGGTGTGATTGGCGTCGTCGCACGATGCCTCCCAGTACATTGCGCCGCGCAGGCCGCGCTCAAGGGCATATTGGCATTTCACAGCAAGCGAACGGGCATTGTCGAAGGTATACACCACCGTGCCAAGGCTGTCGGTGAGCAACGCATACTGACCCTCGTCGTTCCATTGCTCGGTGAGAGCGCTGTCGGCTTTCACCTTCTCAATCGACGATTCACGCGGTTTCTTGAGCGTACCCTTGCCATAGAACGGCAGCCCGAGCACCAATTGGTCGGCAGGCACGCCGGCCGCCAGGTGAGCATCTACGGCGCGTTCCACGGTCATCATAGTGGTGTCGGCGCTGTGCATGGCTGCGTGATGATTAGGCACCACTGCCATGTCGTAGGCCATGATATTCACAAAATCGACGTATTGCAGAAACGCCTTAAAATCGAAGTGCTTTGCCGAAGCCGGGGTGGCAAGCGTGAGCAGGCGGTCCTTGCCCAGCACATTGCGCAGGTCGCGCATCAGCAGAGTGAAGTTTCGGGTGTCGTCGGGGCTTGCCGAGATGCCGGCTGCTGCCACTGTGGGATATTCCCAATCAATGTCGATGCCATCGATGCCATAAGCCTCAACAATGTCGAGGCACGCCTGTGCAAACTTGCCGCGCAGGCTGTCGCTGGCTGCCATCTCGCTGAAATTGCCGCTTCCCCAGCCGCCTATCGAAAGCAACACCTTGAGTTTTTTATTCTGTTTCTTCAGGTCAACCACTTGGCGGAAACCGTCAGGGTTGCCAATTCGCACACTGTCGAATGAGTCGGTAACGTGTCCAAATGCATAATTGATGTGTGTAAACAGCGACGGGTCGACAGGCACGTCGGTGCGGAAAACGTATGCCACAACCACCTTGTCGGTCTTTGGCTGTGTAACATACCATGCCGTGGTGAGTGCTGCAGCCACCACAAGTGCCAATAGCAAGATTCGTTTCATGATATTTCCTTTCTTTTTTTATATTGAGTTTTGGTTTATATATATGTTTCTATTTCTTGGAGAGAGCCTTCCTACAGCCACCCCACCTGTTTATACCAAGCAATGGCTTCTTTCACACCGGCTGCCAAATCGTATTTCGGGCTGAATCCGAAATCGTTCTGCGCATCCGACACATCCACAAGCCAGTTGCGCTGCTTCAGTATCTTGTATTTGTCGCCGTTGAGCGTACTGGGCTTTAGCGTGAGCATGCCAATGGTTTCGCTCACTTTGCACACCAACTTCACCAACCACAGCGGACAGCACACCGGCAGCACAAAGCGCTTGCCTAACTCGGCAGCCACCAGCCGGCGGAATTCCTTCTGGGTGTAGCCTCGCGGCTCGCTAATGAAATATGCCTTGCGGGTTGCGCCATGCTCCAGCGACTGCATCACCGCCTCAGCAAGGTCCTTTACGTAGATGAACGTGAGCATCTGCTTCTTGAACCCTACGCTGAAGTCGAACCCATACTTTATTGCACGCATCATCATCAAATAGTCGCGCTCGTGAGGGCCGTAGACGCCCGTGCAGCGGAATATGGTGTAAGGGAAATCGGCTATTGTGCGCAAGCACGTCTCGCCGTTGAATTTGCTCAAACCGTATGCCGTGTTGGGCGAGGGTATGCTTTGCGAAGTGAATGGCTTGTAGCCAACCTCGTCGCCAACGCCCATCACACTCAGGCTGCTTATCATCAGGAACACCTCGGGCACCGCCTCTTTTTCAATCAGCACGTCGACCAGCAGTTTCAGATACTGGCAATTGATGAGGTTGAGCATGGCATAGTTGGTGCACTTGGTGGCGCCAAGGTTATGCACCACATAGTCCCACTTGCCATGCTCGGCAACGTGCTGCTCAATGGTTTGTGCCAGCGCATCGCCGTCGGTGAAATCGAGCTCAATGAAGTGTATGCGCTCGTCTTGCAAAAACACGCGCGAAGTGGTGGCACGCACTGCCGCCCACGTCTCGTAGCCACGCTTCAATGCCTCGGCAACCATAAAGCCGCCAATAAAGCCGCCTGCCCCGGTTATAAGTATCTTTTTTGTCATGCGAAGTCTCAAGATAGTTGTTTAGTCGCCATAAAGTTAATGTTTATTATTGTCATTGGCAAATGTGTTGCCCACATATTGCCCCACATTGGGCGATAAAGCCCGCTTTCGGCCCTACAACCGACAGCAAAGGCAACACACCCGCAGTGCATTGCCTTTGCCAATCAACTATATTATAAAATAGTATGTATCGCTAATTTTCCCCCTGTCGGGAGATGCGTCGCCTCTTATTTTAGAAGAAACGGAGCATGTCCTTTTCAACCTTTACAGCCTTGCGCAGAATTTCCACTGCGTTTTGCATAACCACTTGGTTGCCTCGTGTAGCGGCAAATGTGCGGTCAGCTTCTACGTCGGTTGGAGTGCGTTCGCTCTTCGACACGCCGGTAACTTGGAATGCATACACGCCGGTAGCGCCCTTAACCGGACCAACAACAGCGCCGTTCTTGGCTACAGCCACCTTGGCAGTGAGTTCCGATTCGCCTACGCCAATCTTAGGAATGAACGACTGACCGAAAGTAACTTGTGTGGTGTCGACGGTAGCCTTCATTGCCGAAGCAAATTCAGCAAGAGTCTTCTTGCCTTCGAGCTTCTTCATGAGGTCTTCAGCCTTCTTTTCGTTGGTTGCCTTGAGAGTTACGGCAGCCTTCACTTGAGCATCGTCGAGTGGTGCATAGCCATCGTATACGGCATCGAGTGCCACAACAAGCATCTTGTCGTTGTTGTCCTTGTCGTAGATTGGCGACACGTCGCCCTTCTTGGCTTCGAACAACCATTGAATTGCCTTGCGAGTGTTTTGTATGCGGTCGATTTGAGCTGTGCTTGGGCTGATGGTGGTTTCAACCGATTGATAGCCAGCCTTCACAGCATTAGCTTCGAAAGTGGCTGCAGTGTTGTTCTTCATGATGAAGTCCTGAAGTTTGTCGTGCAAGCCATTGGTGGTTTCGGGGCTTGGATACACCTTATGTTCGATTTGAGCGATGGTGTACATTGCCTTTGGAGCCTTCTTCTCGTTAACCTTGCAGAAGAATGCAGCCTTGTCGTTGCCGTCGAGCTTGAAGTAGCCGGCTGGTGCGTTAACCAACTTGGTCTTTACGCTGTCAGCCACGCCCATAATCACTTGCCATTGGTTTTCTTGGCCGTCGGCAGTCTTCACGCTCTTCTTCACTTCGGCGAGTGTTGCACCGGCGTTGAGCATGTTCAGCACTGAGTCTTGCAGGCTCTTGGCGCCTTGAACCGACACTACGTTCACGTTAACCGAGTCAACGCCAAATTCTTTCTTAACCAGCTTGACAATGTTGTAAGTGCTGGTGCTGTTGGTGAACTTAGGTTCTGAAACCTGACCAACTGCAGCTGTTTCGATGAATGTCTTAACCTCGGCATCGCGGATGTCGCCCAAGCGAACAACGCCTTCGTTGATTACGAGTTCGCTGTTGTTGCGCACGCGGTCAACGCCGTTTTCAAGGCGAAGCGAGTCGAGTGTTTCGCCAATCATGGCAGCTGCCTTGTCGAGGTCAGCCTTCGAAGGAACCACGTCAACGGCGATGTAGTGAATCTTGCGCACTTCTTCGTCGAGCTTATACATGAACTTATCCTTGTCGTATTGAGCCTTGAGCTCGGCATCGGTAGGCTTGTATTGGTCGCCGGTGAGAGCATCGTAGGCTTGCTTAACGTATTGCACGGTGCTTGTCACAGCGTTTTCGCTGTTGAGTTGCTTGCGGTCGAGCTTGTTAGGCTGAATTGCACCGGCAATGAGGGTTTGAAGCTTCGAATACTTCAGGTTCTTAATCACTTCGCTTTGCAATTGTTCCCATTGAGCCTTTGCCTCTGCCACCTGCTGTTCGTTAGCGCCATACTTGGTGGGGTTGTAAAGAAGGTCGTAGAGCTGTGCAGGCGATTCCACTCCCATTTGACGGGCAAACTGAAGCACCATCATATTGGCGTTCTTGCCGGTCATTGCTTCGGTGATTTCGGCGTTCGAAACGTCGATGCCCACGCTTTTGAGTTCCTTTTCGAGCAAGCGCTCCGAAATCATTTGCTCAATCACTTGTTGTTGAACCAAGGCTGCGTCGACAGTTTGTCCTTGATTTTGAAGTTGTTGGCTGGCTTGCTCATAGCGTTTTTGGAATTCCACGGCGTCGATTTTGTCGCCATCAACTTTAGCAATTGTGTTGCCACTGCCAAACAATGTACCTACCATCTTTTCGGCGTCACCAAGGATGAAGGCAAGAAGTGCCACACCGATGACAATTGTCAAAAAGACGGCTTTTTTTCTGATTTTCTCTAATGCTGCCATTATTTAATTAATTGTTTTATTGTTTCTCTCGTTTAAAAATTTGTGAGCCATTATTGGCTATAAAAAATCTTTGCGCACATCTATATAAACATAGATTAGCACGCAAAGATAGCAATTTTTGATAGTTGACCCAAATCGAAACACGTTTTTCTGCCGAAATTGTGCCAAATTATTGTGTTTCGGGCGCAAAACGCGTCATTTAATCCACTTTATCACGTCCTTAAACGAGTTCTTCTTGCCATAGAGCAGAATGCCGGTGCGATAGATTTTTGCCGACAAGGCAGTCAAGCCAATGGCGGTGCCGTAGAGCACAACCACGCTGAGCACCATTTGCCAAACAGGCACATCGTAGGGCAGGCGCACCATCATCACCATGGGCGAAGTGAACGGTATCATCGAGCACCAGAATGCCACGTCGCCGTCGGGGTTCTCCATGCATGCCAGCGAGGCATAGAGGGCTATGATTATCACTATCATGATTGGTGTGGTGAACTGCGAAGCGTCGCTGGCTTGGTCGACTGCCGAGCCAAAGCCGGCAAACAGCGATGCATACAGCAGGAATCCGCCAATGAAGTACACCACAAAGAAGAACAGAATCTGCACATAGTTGACGCTGAGCAGCATTTCAACGAAACTGTCGGACTGCGACGTCTGTGCCATGGCTTGGGCGGCATCAACTGCCTCGGGCGACGCCACTGCCGACCCTATGAAGCCCATGCCCAGCACCGTGCCGGCTATGCCCAACAGCACTGCCCAGATGGCAACCTGCGTGAAGCCCACAAGCGCCACGCCAAGTATCTTGCCCAACATTAGCTCAAGCGGCTTGCAGCTGCTCACTATCACCTCAACAATGCGGTTGGTCTTTTCCTCTATCACGCTGTTCATAATCATTGCGCCATACATCAGCACAAAGAAGTACGACAGCATCGACAAGGCTACGCCCACTATCATGGCAATGTCGGTCGACGAGGTTTCCTCGCTGCCGCTATCGCTCCACTTGATGGAGCGCACATTCACCTCAACATTACATTCCTTTAGAATCTGTTCGAGGCCATCGATGCCGTAGGAGCGCACCTTGGCGTCGGTGAGCGTCGAGCCCATGCTGCGCTCCAAATGGGCAATCAGCGTCGAGCTAACGGCACTCTCGCTGTAGACAAGCAGCTGGTGGGTTGTTTCAACATCGCGCGGAACAATCACTATGGCATACAGCTCCTTGCCTTTCTCGTCGTAGAGCTGGCGCGCGTTGCCGCTTTTGGCTTGGTCGTAGTATTCAAATGCAAACTGGTCGTCGCTCTCAATCGCGCCGCCGTAGCGTCCGGTTTCGTCGATAACGGCAACCGTTTTCTCGTCGTTGGTGTTAATCATCTGCAGCAACACTGGTATGCAGCCCAGCAGAATCAGCAAAAACGGCATGAGCAACGTCATCACTATGAACGACTTCTTGCCCACAATCGACATATATTCGCGCTGAAGAATCAGCAAAAAACGGTTCTTGTTCATTGTTGCACTCCTTCCTGATTAGTGGTTTTGCCGGTTACGGTTTCAATAAATATCTCGTTCATGGTGGGCAGCACCTCGTGGAAACCCCTAAGCTCATAGTTGGTGTTGAGCGAAGCAATCACCTCGCGGATGTTAACGCCCGGACGCAAGCGAATGAGCACCTCGTTGCCCTTCACGCGCTCCGACTTTATCTGCTCGATGGTGTAGAGGCTGGCATTTGGAGCCACCACACCCTCAGCCACGCTGATGGCATAAATGTGCTTCTTGTATTGCTGGCGAATCTGGTCGACGTTGCCCTGAAGCACCACTTCGGCATGGTTGATGAGCGAAATTTCCTGGCAAATGGCTTCCACCGAACCCATGTTGTGGGTCGAAAACAGTATGGTGGCACCCTCGTTGCGCAAGCGCAAAATCTCATCTTTCAGAATCTCGGCATTCACGGGGTCGAAACCCGAAAACGGTTCGTCGAAAATGAGCAGCTTCGGGCGGTGAATCACCGTGCCAATAAACTGCACTTTCTGCGCCATGCCCTTCGACAGAGCTTCAATCTTCTTGTTAGCCCACTCCGTCAATCCAAAACGCTCCAGCCACATGCGCATCTGCTGCGTGGCATCGCTCTTGCTCATGCCTTTCAGCCTACCCAAATAAACAATGTGGTCGGCAACCTTCATTTTCTTATACAACCCGCGCTCCTCGGGCAAATAGCCAATGTTGTTCACATCGAATGCCGTCATCGGCTTGCCGTTGAGCAGCAACTCGCCGCTGTCGGGCTGCGTGATTTGGTTGATGATGCGAATAAGCGAGGTCTTGCCAGCCCCGTTCGGCCCAAGCAAGCCATAGATAGCACCCTCGTCCACACTCAGGCTCACATGATTGAGCGCCGTGTGCCCGCTGTACTGCTTGGTCACATCTTTCACTTCAATAAAATGCATCTCCCTATTATATTATTTATGTGTTAATATTATCGTTTTTTATCAATGCAAATATAATGCATTTTTGCCCAATATGCGCATCATCGTCCTTGTCGCTTGCTTTTGCGAGTGCCAATAACGGTGGCGCACACTGCCAACACCAATCCGATGGTGACAAAAGGCATTGCCGATTTCAAAAATTCAAGTACCATAACAATTCAATTTATTTGTTTTACACACCCATTTGACGCACACTAGTGGCAAAAAATCACACCCCACAGCACTTTTTCTTGCAAAAACCTATACAATGCCACCCAATGCCCCATATTTTTTAGCAATATCTCGCAGCTATACTATTGAAAATCACAAATTATTTTGGTACATTTGCACATATCAACCATATAGGCAAGTAATATAAACTCTATAACAATTTAGTACATTCAATGGGAACCATTAAACTTAACAATGCTGATGTCCTGGGTGCAGTGAGCGCCGCCGACATCGAATCGCTGCAACATGCTGCCGAAGCAGCAGTTGAGAAACTTGAAAAAGGCACGGGCGAAGGTAACGACTTTTTGGGCTGGCTGCATTTGCCAAGCACCACAAGCGACGCCTTGCTCGACGAGGTTGAAGCCGCCGCAGCCCAACTGCGCAACTCTTGCGAATATGTTGTTGCCATTGGCATCGGCGGAAGCTATCTGGGTGCAAAAGCTGTCATCGAAGCCCTCAGCGACTCGTTTGCCGCCTACAAGCCCTCGAAAGGCGCCAAAGTGCTTTTTGCCGGTCAAAACATCGGCGAGGACTATCTCTACGATTTACAGGAACTGCTCCAAGGCAAGAACTTCGGCATTGTGGTAATCTCGAAATCGGGCACAACCACCGAGCCTGCCATCGCTTTCCGCTTCCTCAAAGAGATGCTCGAAAAGCAAGTGGGCAAAGCCGAAGCCGCCAAGCGCATCATCGCCATCACCGATGCCAGCAAGGGCGCATTGCGCAAGCTGGCTGAAGAAGAAGGCTACAAGACATTCGTCATTCCCGACAACGTGGGCGGCCGATTCTCGGTGCTCACTCCTGTGGGACTCGTGCCTATTGCTGTTGCCGGTTTCGATGTTAAGGCGCTCGTTGAAGGTGCTCGCGCTATGGAAGCTGCCACTGCCAACGCCGATGCCAATAACGTGGTGATGGCTTACGCAAAAACCCGCAACGCCCTCTATCGCGCCGGCAAGAAGATTGAAATCCTCGTTAACTTCCACCCGAAATTGCACTACGTTTCGGAATGGTGGAAACAGCTCTACGGCGAGAGCGAAGGCAAGGACCACAAGGGCATTTTCCCTGCTTCGGTCGACGACACCACCGACCTCCACTCTATGGGTCAATGGATTCAAGACGGCGAACGCACCATCTTCGAAACCGTTATCACCGTTGAAAAGCAAGCTCGCACGCTGGTGATTCCAAGCGACGAGGCTAACCTCGACTGCCTGAACTACATCGCCGGAAAGCGCGTCGACGAAGTGAACAAGATGGCTGAACTGGGCACTCGCCTGGCTCACGTCGACGGCGGTGTGCCTACCATGGTTATCACCATGCCCGAAATCAGCGAAAAATGCCTCGGCGAACTCATCTATTTCTTCGAAAAGGCTTGCGGCGTGAGCGGTTACATCCTCGAAGTGAACCCGTTCAACCAGCCTGGCGTTGAAGCCTACAAGAAAAACATGTTCGCTTTGCTCAACAAGCCCGGATACGAAGCCGAAAGCGCTGCCATCCAAGCTAAGCTCGCAAAATAATTAAACAGCGCATATTGTATTTATTTTAGTGTGTTATGGTGGCTGGGGTCAGGCTTTCTGCCTCAGCCATTTTTGTGTGCCCAAAGCTCGTTGCTTACCTCAGCATCACCAAAGCCTTGCCTAAGGCGTCGCCTTACACTACAGCCAAGCTCGCACGATACTTATTTCACGCCCTCGGCAACTAATCACAAAAATTTATGCAAAAGTGAACACACTTTGTGCGCCGAAACCAAATTTATCACTATATTTGTGGTAACGATTTCATTTTGTGACGTCTATGCCCATTCCACGGGGATTTGGCAAGAGCCATGAAGCATTTACAACATTTACAACCTGAAATAATAACCAATAAAATTAAATACCAAAATAATGTACGAACAAGACAAACGAATCGTTATGACCCTCGATGCCGGCGGCACCAACTTTGTGTTCTCCGCCATTCAGGGCTGCAAAGAAATCATCTCTCCAATTGGAATTCCGGCAGTTGCCGACAACCTCGAAGGCTGCCTGCTCACCCTTGTTGAAGGCTTTGAGCAAGTGAAGAAGCTTTTGCCCGAACCTCCGGTTGCCATCAGTTTTGCATTCCCGGGTCCTGCCGACTACAAAAACGGCATCATTGGCGACCTGCCTAACTTCCCGGCATTCCGCGGAGGCGTTGCCCTTGGACCGTTCCTCCAAAAGCATTTCGACATTCCTGTGTATATCAACAACGACGGCGACCTGTTTGCTTACGGCGAAGCACTTGCAGGCGCATTGCCCGAACTCAACGCTGCCATCAAGGCAGCTGGCGGCACCAAGCAATATAAGAACCTGCTCGGAATCACCTTTGGCACCGGCTTTGGCGGCGGCGTGGTGGTTGACGGCAAATTGCTCACCGGCGACAACAACTCGGGCGGCAACGTGTGGTGCTGCCGTCACAAGGACTATACCGACAAGATTTGCGAAGAAGGAGTGAGCGTGCGCGCCGTGAAACGCGTGTATGGCGAGCTTGCCGGCGTTGATGCCAGCAACCTTACTCCAAAGGACATCTTCGACATTGCCGAGGGCACTCGCGAAGGCGACGCAAAGGCTGCCGCTGCCTCGTTTGCCAAGCTCGGCGAAATCGCTGCAAACACCATGGCTCAAGCCGTTACGCTTTGCGACGGCGTGATGGTGATTGGCGGTGGCATTGCGGCTGCTCACAAATACATCATCCCGGCTATGATGGCTGAATTCAACAGCTCAATCGGCCGATTCTCGGGCGACACTTTCCCGCGCATGGAAATGAAGGTTTACGACCTCACCGACATGAGCAACATCGACAGCTTCGTGAAAGATGCTTCGGTGACCGTGAAAGTGCCTGTATACGGCGACGAAATCGTCTACGACAAAGAAAAGCGCAGCGCCATCATGGTGTCGAAACTCGGCGCCAGCAAGGCCATCAACTTGGGCGCTTACACCTTTGCCCTTGCCCAAATCGACGCTTAACTCTTGAAATTCTAATTAGCGTCATATTCCTCCGCTCAAGGCATGCTCTTAAATTTGCCTTGAGCGGATGCTTTTTTTATTCACCTGAGGGTGTATCAAAACTTTGCATTCTCGAAAATATCATACGCTTTGTCGCCTGAAAGGCGGGAAGCCGAGCTTTAGCGAGGCACTTAGCCCGGGGTAAGCGAAGCGCAACCCCGGGTCACCAACACACCAACATCTTCAGCGTCTGAAAGACGCGAATTTCCTCTGCAGCAGGGTCTGCAACCGCTCCACGGTTGGCTTTGGATGGGAGATTCATCCGCTTATCCCCACGTAGCCGACTGCACTACGTTTGTCGTCAACGCGAGGTTATAGAAGTTGCAACCGCTCGCGCGGTTGTGCACGCCCTACCACCTAAAGATGTAAACACTTGATTGCCAGTGATATTAACCGCGCGAGCGGTTACAACTTGCATAACCGCACATTGGCGCCGCAGGCGACTATGTGGGGACAGCAGAACGCTCCCCATCATCCACAACCGCGGCGCGGTTGCAGATTCAGCAATGATAGGTAATTCTCGTCTTTCAGACGACAATGTTAAATACATAATTAGTTATATAATTATGATACACCCTCTATTATCAGAAATTTATTCATTATTTCTTAATCAAGCGGCTCACCACCTCGCCATCTTCGGTGGCTATCTTCACAAAGTAGACACCACTTTGCAGGTTTCCCACTTGTAAAGCAACGCGTCGCTCACCGGCTGCATCGGCAGCGAGAACTTTCTGTCCACTAAGCGAGTACACCACAATGTTGCCCATTGCGCTGCCCGATTCCACATAAGCCACATCGGCAGCAGGGTTAGGATAAACCGCCACGCCGTTTACAGCATCAACAACCACGTCATCTATGCCCGACGAACTGGTAAGCGTGAACTTTGTGCCGCCACCCACCTGATATCCTACAGTTTCCCCTTCCTCATAGAAGACTAAATCGATGCTATATTCTTGCCCGACGACACCGTTAAACGTACCAGAGAATTCAATATCTTTTGTTTCGTTTTCATCTATAACGCAAGATTCATTGTCTAAAATCACAACAAAATGCCCTTCGTTATCAAAAATAGAAGCACAAAATTCACCCACAACCATTTTGCCTTTATTTGTCACGCGACAAATGGCATTGAAGTCGCTGCAATCAATTTCCTCATCAAACGTAAAGCCCTCGTTGATGAGACCTGCTTCCTCATTTTTTGCGACTGTGAACTTTGTGCCATCACCCACTTGATATCCTGTATCTGCCCCTTCCTCTACGAAGAATAAATAGATGCTATATTCTTGCCCTACAACACCGTCAAACTCACCGGTGAAAGTAAGCTCTTTTGTTTCGTATTTATCTATTACACAAGATTCACTGTTAAACCAAGATTCACTGAAAACACTACTAACCAAACGCATTTCGTTATCATAGATTACAGCATGAAAATCACCCTCAACCTTTTTGCCTCTATTTGTCACACGGCAAACGGCATTGAAGTCCAAGCAGTTGATTTCGTCATCAAACGTAAAGCCCTCGTTGACGAGGCCAGGTTCCTCGTTTTTTTTAAGTATAAACCTCGTTTCCTTGCCCAACTGGTGTTGTTCGTTTCCGTCATCGAAAAACAAACATACAGCATATTCTTGCCCTACAACACCGTCAAACGTACCAGTGAAAGAAAACTCTTTTGTAGCATTCTTGTTAATTACGCAAGAAACGCCATTTAGCTGCTTCTTGAAAAGCAATTCGTCATCATTGCCAACAGAATATATTCTAACAAAATATTTACCTCCCACTGCATCGCCTGTATTCTTCACTCGGCAAGTTGTCCTGAAGTCCCTGCAATTGAGTTCGTTATCAAACGTGAATCCTTCGTTAATGAGATTAGCAACCACATCATCTATGCCCGATTTATATGGAAGCGTGAACTTTGTGCTGCTGCCCACCTGATGCCATGTTAAATCCAAATAGTATAAATAGATATGATAAACTTGCCCGGGAATGCCATCAAACGAACCGGCAAAACTAATCTCCTTAGTAATGCCCTTATCTATTAAGCAATAATCAGAATTTAATTTAGCAACCGATTTAAGAGCATTATCATCACCACGAACATAGACGTATGCCAAAAAAACGCCGCCAAATAATCCGCCTGCATTAGTCACACGGCAGGTCGTTTTGAAGTCGCTGCAATCAATTTCCCCATCAAACGTAAATCCTTCGTTGGCAAGCTCAAAATCTTCAGGTTCTTCGTTTACAACAACACTCATCGAAGCCATGGGCTGAAAAGTGCCATCTTTGGTTAGAGTGCATACAGCCAATGTGTAATTGCCGGCTTCCACATCTGGTAATTTGTCTACTATGGCACCGGTTTCGGTTTTGCCCTTAGTTATCTCGAACAGGCAATAGCTATTGGCTACAACTTCGTCATTCTCATCGAAGAAGGCAGCATAAAGGTTGCCAATGAATTCGGCACCGCTATTCGACACCGTAAGGTTGATTTTATATGGTTTATTAGAATAGAACTTAGCTTCAGGAGCAAAACTTTCGACCTTAATTTCAGGCTGCTCGGGCTCAACAGCCGAGAATGATAGTGCACCGTTGTTCACGGTGAGTTTCACAGCATTCTGTTTGCCATAAGGCACCATTATGCGGCCGTTTATGCCAAAAGTTGTATTGTTGAAAGCGGGATAGATGGTGTAGTTGCCGTCGCCAAGTTGCACAAATGATGATGCCGAAAAATTAAGAGTATATAAATAGTAACCCCATACACCGGAATCATAGTTATGGGAGCTTGAGGATATAAATGTTGATTCTTGAGTTTGGTCATTCACCACATCTACACCAAGATTTACCAGACAACTCTGAGAAACCGTACAACACTGATAAAGGCTTCTACCGGTGGTAAAAGTAATGGTGGTGTTTGCTACATCGGCTGCAGCCACATCGGTTGTTGCACATTCAAAATCGCCGTCAATGCCTAAAATATATGAGATGTCGGTTGTTCCCTTGTTGGGAGCAAAGCCATAGATAATCATTTGGTCGCTGTTGTACCCCGAACTGCTGCCACCTGCGCCTTGAGCGCTTGGATTAAGTGCCGATAACTTGAAATAGCCATCCGACAAACCTCCCCAACCCCAGTTGATGTGGAAGAAGTTGTCGCTGCTATAGCCGTCACACACAAATGCGTGTCCACTGCTGCTATTACGTCCGCTGTAGTACACCGGACGTCCGTTTGCAACTTCGTTATATACCAGACCGTTCCACTCACTTGGCGAATAAAATCTACGGTATGTGTGAGTAAGCGACTTGTCGTAATCGAAATAATTAATAAAAGCTTTATATGCATCGGTGGAAGCTGCCCCCGACGACAATCCGTAGTGCATATTTACACTCACGCCGGCACAATACATCAGCGTTGCAACAGCATCATTCTGCGTTTCGGTTGCCGATTCGTCGTAAACGTCGAGCATATTGTCCCAATCGAATGTGATGGTTGAGAAGTCTAACGATATTACCTTATCTCTACATGTGTAAGTGTTAGAGCCTTGTCCGGTCTTAGGCCACTCAAAGTAGTTCATAACCTGTGCCATGGCAGTAGCCACGCAACCGGTCACGGAACGGCGCCCATCGTCAAAATCAAACATTGGGCACAGGTTGTTATATGGACTGTATTGATTCCACTTGGTGGTTAAGAGCGGAGGCACAGCCGCCCTTTCGTTTGTCATCTCAGTCGCAGCAAAGGCAACTGAGCCCGGCGTAACGACGTCTTGGCTATGCTCTATGGCAAAATTAATTTCTTTAGTATACTCATCAAGCATGAAGCGCATATTCTCAGGAACGGTGTTGATGTTGAAGTTGCCATTCTCCGAGTAACCCAGCACCTGCTCAACGCAGTCGTCGGCTGACACTATCACAAAGCCGCCTTTTGCAAGGTTATATACATAGAAATTGTTGACGCTGCCGGTGCTTGCAGTGTAAACCAGCAAGGGGTCGGAGTCACCAGCCAACGATTTCAATCGCGTAGTCTTGCGCACAAATTTGCTCGCCACGTCTTTAGCATCACTCGGGTCAATCTGCTTTGCCCAAACTGGCAATACCATCAAGATGGCAAACAATGAGAGTAGACATTTTTTCATGATTATCACATTTTGGGGGTATAATATCTAACGTGAATTATATAAAATATAATTAATTAAAAATAAAGGAAATAGCAACATTATTTAGTGACTTCATAGTATTATAATGCAAAAATAACTGCTATACTTCCAAAAGACAAAATTATAGAAATTTTCTCAATTTGTAACGATTTCAGCAAAGTTTTTTGATAATACTCTTGAGCAAAATGCCTCAGTTGGAACGAGAAATCGATAACCAACTCACAAACCTTTAGTTATTATTATCGTCGAACTCACGTTAATTCTTTTTTTTGAAAAAATTTCGGGTTTGGCTGCAACTTTTCGGCACGCTGCTGCGTCTAACTAACAGAAAAGCTTAAGAACGCGGCGCAGCAACAAAGCTAATCGCAGCTTCAGCAAGCTAATCAACAAAACAGAGTGTATTAAAAAAATTTGAATCAACAAAACTATCAAAACAAACTACATTATGAAAAACTTCAGTTTAGCAACATTAGCATTGGCAGCCACATTCGCATTCTCATCAGCTAAGGCAGCCACCACCGACAACAACGTCAGCTTCAACAGCATCAGTTTCGCCGATGGCATCGACATCGAAATGGTTGAAGGCAACGCTCCTGCCATCGAGAGTAGCAACGTAACCTACACCATCGACGACGCCGGCGTGCTCACCCTCAAAGCTTCGGCAAACAACGAAGGAAACTCACACGTTCGTATCTGTGCGCCCAACCTAAAGGCAATTCAATATTTTGGCGACAGCAACGTGTCGGTCACAGGCAACATCCAAGCCAACAAGCTGCTCGTGAGCACCTCGGGCAAAGGCGACATCACTTTCGACAGCCTCACATCTCACGACATTGTTTGCGGCGTACTCGGCAAAGGCAACATCCGCATCAACCGTCTGAAAGCACAAAATGCCAAATGCGCCATCTATGGCTCAGGCAAGGTGTTCATAGCTAACGAAAAGTCCGACAGCATCGTGGCAAACCGCAGCCGCCTGCAAGTTTCCGACTGCCGCTACACCCTGTCGCATCAAGGCACTGCCAACAAGGCATGCTTCACCCTCAACAACGTGAACGCGCGCACCTCCTCGACCGGCGACCTCGCATTGCGCTAAACAGCGCATCGCTCACCCACAAATTCTCTATAAAGCAAAAGAGTTTCCCATAAAAGGAGTTTCCCATAAAAATAATAAGTGTTTAATATCTAATCGTCCAACAGGGCTATGCCGGCGTATTGCTTGCCGGCATAGCCCTTTAAGCATTCCCCCACCCACCAAAAATTAAAACGGCAGGTCAACACCATACGAAACGCACTCGTCCTGCAAGAAATCGAATTCACGCTCTACAAATACAGGTGATTGTTTCTGAAGTTTCTCCAAAAAAACTTTCCGCGTGGTCAGATTCTCAATCTCCATGCGACGAGCTTTGCTAATTTGCAAAAAGTCTACGCAATTATCTATTCCGAGAAAACGACGGCCAAAGAGATTTGCCGCAATGCCTGTGGTACTGCTTCCAGCAAATGGATCCAAAACCCATGCCCCAGGACGTGTTGACGCCTGTATAATACGCGACAAAACACACAGCGGCTTTTGTGTTGGGTGCTTTCCACAAGTCTTTTCCCATGGCGCAATAGCGGGCAATCGCCACACGTCACGCATTTGTTTTCCGCCATTAATTTTTCTCATCAACTCATAATTGAAGTAGTGCGACACTTTTGGTTCTTTTCGAGCCCAAATAATGCACTCCGTGGAATGTGTAAAATATCTGCACGACAAATTTGGTGGCGGATTTGTTTTCACCCATGTTATACAATTCAGAATTCTAAAGCCCAATTCCACCAAACACCGAGCAATAGTGAAAATATTATGATATGTGCCACTAATCCAAATAGTGCCATCACTCTTCAACTTATCTCGACAAGCAGCAAGCCATGTTTTATCAAAGAGATAATCTGTGTCATATCCTTTTGATTTATCCCAATCGCCTTTATTCACCGACACCATTTTCCCACTCTGAACACTTATACCTCCATTTGAAAGATGATAAGGCGGATCTGCAAAAATCATATCAAACTTAAATTCAAATGAGTTCATAAGCTCGACACAATCTCCGTTCAAAAGAGTAAAGTCCCTATTATCCGATTTATAGTAGGCTGTCAACATTTCAAATTAGCACTTTTGAAATTATCCCATTTTCAAGATCTGCTATATTGTATATATGCTCCAACACATCGAATGTTTCTTTAAGATTGTTTTTTGCATTATGCCACCCACACCCATCAGTAAACCAAACAAACTTAAAATACTCCAATTCTCTTGTTTCCAAAGTAATGGTTTTATAACTTCGGGCTGTTTCATTCAGTTTCGAGCCACTGCTGGTATAAAAGTTTGTTTCAATTCCATAAACAGTATCACTACCTTTCACAACAAAATCAAACCGCTTCTCCGCTCCTCCGTTATTTGAGATGGCAGACAAATCTATGCCCCATTTAGCTTCTATCTCATGGATATACATTTCTTTGAAATATGATTGTCCTTTCACAAGACCAGATTTACATAGGAAGCTCTCCACAAGATTTTCCATCAAATGGCCACCTCGATTTTTACGACCATTTGAGTCCAGCCCTGTTTCAATGCCAGTTACATAATCCACAAGATTATTAACAATATGATTCTCCATCAAATCAAACAAGCCTGTTTTACGCATGAATTTAACATAATCTCCAATCGAACAATTAGGCTTGCCAAAATGAAAGTCAATTTGACCCTCATCATCCATTGCCATGATGTCAAGTTCCCGCTTTGCCAAAAGAATAGGAATACACCTTAAGGTCTCGGGATACTGCGTCAAAATGGTCTTGAATTCTTCTTCAATATTTCTCGAACCAATAAGCGAATTCAAAATATTGAGTGGCAATTTTATGGCGTCAACATTATTGAATACTTTATTAAAATCAACATAATATTTATAATCGGCAATTGATGGCCTAAATCCAGCAAGCCAAGCATCAAAATTCCTCATAATCGTTAAAAAATATTTGAAACCATAATCTCTGAAACCGCACCACGGCAGTTGACTTTTGAATTAATCATTCTTGTGGCAGACACTCGTTTTATCAAAAAATTCTGATACAACCGATCAAAAAACCAGTCTCTGCTATCAACATATAATGGGTCAGAATTACTTGCAACAAATAAAGAGCCTCGTTTTGAAATCTGTTCACAAAAATCGCGAAGTCTTTTCTGTTCTGCGTCATCAAAACTATCTTTAGAATATGAAGTAAATGACGATGTTTCTGTTAGTGGTCGGTAT
>JBJECZ010000140.1:0-5035 GCA_051871555.1 Muribaculaceae bacterium
ATTTGGCCGTCCTCGTCCTGCATCACCAAAGTTCGGCTGCCATGTATAATTCCCATCGAACCGCATTGAATGGTGGCAGCGGTGAGGTGGCTGTCGATGCCTTTTCCCCCGGCTTCGCCAAGGAAAATCTTCACACGCTCGTCGTCGATGTAATGGAAAATCGTCCCGGCAGCATTCGAACCGCCGCCCACGCAAGCCATCAGATAGTCGGGATAGTCGCGACCCTCTTTTTCTGCAAGTTGCCATTTGATTTCTTCGCTAATCACGCTTTGCAGTCGAGCCACCAAGTCGGGGTAGGGATGTGGTCCAACCGTCGAACCAATAATATAGAACGTGTCGGCTGGATGGCAGCACCAATCGCGTATGGCTTCGTTGGTGGCATCCTTAAGCGTTTTGTTTCCGCTCTCCACCGGCATCACCTCGGCGCCAAGCATTTTCATTCGCTGCACATTCGCGTGCTGGCGATTCACGTCGACAGCTCCCATATAAATTCGGCATGGCATATTCATAAGGGCACATACCGTTGCTGTTGCCACGCCGTGTTGTCCGGCACCTGTTTCGGCAATTATGCGTTGTTTGCCCATTTTGCGTGCGAGCAGAATCTGCCCAATGGCGTTGTTGATTTTGTGAGCACCAGTGTGATTCAGGTCCTCGCGTTTCAAATAGAGCTTGCAGCCGTAGCGCTGGCTCATGCGCTTTGCATAGTAAAGCGGCGAGGGACGCCCTGCATAGTCGCGCAGCAAAGCATGAAACTCCTTTTTGAAATCGTCGCTTTCAATTATTTCCTCATAGCTGTTTCGCAGATTTTCAACCGCGGCATATAGTATTTCGGGGATGTAAGCACCGCCAAACTCGCCGTAGTAACCATCTTTGTTGATTTTGTATGACTTCATATTGATGTTGATAGTGTCCGTTATTGATATAAATAAATAGCGACTTGCCGTTGGACCTCTCGACAAGTCGCTATCGCGTTAATTCTATTGTGTGCAAAACATCGGTGTGTGCCACATAGCGTGAGTGCTTGTGTCAAAAAGGCTTGGGTCTTATCAGGCTGCGCCACCACCAATATTTATTGCTTAAATTATGCATATTTATAAAAATATGGTTTTCTCTTATATTTGTTGTTAAATGTACTGCAAATATAATGTGATAATATTTGATATCCAAATTATTTTGTATAAAACTTTTCTATTATGTGTAAAAATATGCGAATATTATGATTTTATATAATATATATACATATATAATTAGGTGAAAAATGTATGTGGATGTGCTTGCATTATTTTAAGAATCAATACCTCAATTATTTGGTTCAGAGGATTTGGAAACGTTGAAGTGAAAATAGTTAATCCACGGCCACACAACCATTCGTTGTGCGCCGTGGATGTAACAATAAACGAATTATAAATTCAAAAAACTAATAATGTCTACGAACAATTATATATATCAGTCGTGTTGTTGTAAATACTGGTTATGAAGTGGTGTGATGTTTGTTAGTTTCAGTATTCTGCAAGCACGTTGCCTTGCTCGTCGAATTTCACTTTTAAATTCTGCCGGCTTGTTTTCAATCCAACCTCGTAGTAGTTTCCGTTGTTGGCCGTTTCAATATACGAGATATAATAAAGCTGATAGCCTGAATATTTTGTGGTGATTACATTCTGTATTGCGGCAGGGATTGTTGATGATTGACGGTAGTCTAAATCCCATTCGCTGCTGCTCCATTCATAGCCGTTGGCAGTGTGATTAAACAGCACATCTATTTTTGTGCCGTTGTAGAGCAGCTCCACCTCAAGTTCTTTGTCATCGTCGTCCCAATCTTGAATTGTTGCTCCCGGGTAGCGATTTTGAATGAATGCTTCAACTTCGGCTTGTGTTTTGCACAGATTGTCGGCGTTGTTTGTTCCGTTGCTATCATTACCGGATTCAATGTTGCCGCCATCAACGATTGTGCCATCTTCATTTATGCGAATTTCGCTTTTGTTGCCTTTTTTGTCTTTTACGGTGATAATGTAATATGTTTCGCTGTCGGCTGTGACACATTCTTCAATTTGGCATATTTTTGAGTAGTTAAAGCCATCATATTTGATGGCGCTGCGCACTTCGGCAGGGAGGTCTTTTGCATTGATGCGAGTTCGTGTCGAAAGCCAATTGCCAGCAGCGTCGAATTGCAGAGTGGCTACTGTGTGCCCATTGAGAATTTTAACGGTTGCTGCATCATCAGTTTTGGAGATATGCAGATAGTGGGCGCCAGGATAGTTGTTATTGACAAAAGTCGTCACATAGTCGGGGATGGCATTATATAGCCATTCGTCATAGCTATGATGGCGATTGTTGCGTTCATCATCATTGCTGCGAATCTCGTCGACTGATAACTGTATGAGCACACCTTCGGCGGTGAATGAAAGAGATGCCTCAAACAGCGTGGGATTGTCGGTAAACGAGCCTTTAGCTTTCACTATATAGATTTGGCTTACGGCATCGTTGTTATAGCGGTTGAGCAAGGTTACAGTCTCGTAATGTTCCCATGTTCCGTAATCGCTGTTTTGGAAAGCCAGTTTCACGGCATCGGGGATGTTGTCGTAGTCGACTGTGGAGCTCGACATTATTCTTTTTTGGTTGTGCATGTTATACCATACACCCATTGGTGTGCCTTCGCCAGTGTTGTTGCTGACGGTGAAAGTGGCTGAGGCATAATCGGCATCGACTTCCCAATCGACAGCTGTGGCATCGGGATAGTTTGAACCAAAATCCTCGGCAATCAATGCCGGCAGGTTGGATGTTTCAGAAGAAATGATTGATGATTCGTCGAGCTGTTCTTGTTCGCTGCATGAGGTCATGGCTGCAAACGCCAATAGCAATGTTAGTAATGTAAATTTGCTTATACTTTTCATTTTTGATTATATAAAAGTTTATAATAAAAAGAATGTCTGAGCACATAAAGCCAATCAGACTTACGTGCTCAGACACTACATATTGCTTTTCGGCTGCAAATTTAGCGAAAGATATTTTGTTACCAAATTATTTAGTAAGAATTAATAATCTTAAAATCTATTATTGAGGCTATGCAATAGCGAGAGGTCGGCATATTGTGTGAATACATAATAAAAATTACGGGTTGTGTCGAAATTAATAAGACACAACCCGTAGCTTATTTTAAGCTAATAACTTGTCGATTTGCTGATTATACGCCAAGTTCTTTGGCAATTGCAGCAAGTTTAGCTTCAGCCCATTCGTTCTTGGCATCGTATTCGTCGGCACTTGCGAGAGTGTCGTGAACTTCGAGGTAGAACTTAATCTTAGGCTCGGTTCCCGAAGGACGGATAGAAATCTTTGTGCCATCTTCGGTGAAGTATTGCAGCACATTTGAAGTGGTTGGCATAACCAATGGCTTGGTTTCGCCGGTGACAGGATTCTTTTCTACGAGGCTGTCGTAGTCCTTGATGGTGACAACGGGTGAGCCGCCGATGGTCTTTGGTGGGTTTTCGCGGAATTGCTTCATGATAGCCACAATTTCTTCGGCGCCCGATTTGCCCTTGCGTACAAGAGAGATACCTTTTTCCTTCGAGTAGCCGTAGGTCATGTAGATGTCGATGAGCATAGCGTTCATGTCGAGACCTTTATCCTTAGCCCAAGCAGCGATTTCTGCCATGAGCGAGATAGCCGAAACAGAGTCTTTGTCGCGAACGAAGTCTTCTGCCAAGAAGCCGTAGCTTTCTTCGCCACCGCCCAAGTATTGAGCTTTGCCTTCGTTTTCAAGCATCACTTTGGCAATCCACTTGAAGCCTGTGAAAACGTCGTACATTTTGATGTTTTGCTTTTCGGCAATCGACTTGATTGTTTCGGTGGTAACGATGGTCTTAACGATGTATTCGTTGCCCTTGATGAGTCCGAGTTCGCCGCGGCGAGCCATGAGGTAGTAAAGGAAAATCATCACAATCTGGTTGCCGTTAACCAGTTGATATTCGCCCTTAGTGTTTTTGATGACAACGCCAATGCGGTCGGCGTCAGGGTCGGAAGCCATGACGATGTCGGCATCAACTTCTTTAGCCTTTGCAATAGCCATAGCCATAGCCGAAGCGTTTTCGGGGTTAGGAGAGTCGACTGTTGGGAAGTCGCCGCTCTGCACATCTTGTTCAGGCACGTGAATCACGTTGGTGAAGCCAAAGTTAGCCAATGAAGCAGGGATGAGGTATTTGCCAGTACCGTGGATTGGGGTGTAGACAATCTTGAGGTCGTGGTGACGGGCAATAACATCAGGGCTGAGCGAAAGGGTCTTGATACGTTCAAGATAGATGTTGTCCATCTTTTCGCCAAGGATTTCGATGAGGTCTTTGTTGCCTTCGAATTTAATGTCCTTTACGCCCTTAATGCGGTTTACATATTCGATTGTGTTGGTGTCGTGTGGAGTAGTCATTTGGGCACCATCGTTCCAATATGCCTTGTAGCCGTTGTATTCTTTTGGGTTGTGAGAAGCAGTGATGATTACACCGCTTTGGCAGCCGAGTTCGCGAATTGCGAACGACATTTCGGGAGTTGGACGAGAACCTTCGAAGAGGTAAACCTTGATTCCGTTAGCCGAGAAAATGTTTGCGCAGATTTCGGCAAACAGGCGGCTGTTGTTGCGCACGTCGTGACCGACAACAACCTTGATTTCAGTGAGGTCCTTGAAGGCATCTTTCAGGTAGTTTGCAAGGCCTTGAGTGGCAGCGCCTACGGTGTAGATGTTCATGCGGTTAGAGCCAACGCCCATAATGCCGCGCAGACCGCCGGTTCCGAATTCGAGGTCTTTGTAGAAACATTCAATAAGGTCGGTTTTGTCTTCATTTTCAAGCATCGCCTTAACAGCTGCTTGAGTTTCGGCATCGTAGCCTTCGCCAAGCCACACTTTTGCTTTTTCAGTAACTTGTTGTAAAAGTTGGTCGTCTTTCATTTTATTTGATTTTAAATTAATAAGTTCAGTTATGATTTGTCAAAAATACGAAATATTGTAGAAATTTCAAAATTGAAATCGGTTTTTTTCATCAGGCAAAAAATT
>JBJECZ010000141.1:0-21378 GCA_051871555.1 Muribaculaceae bacterium
AAAATGCGTTGCAGCCACGCCAGCCGCCTCGCATCATCATCAACAATTTTTATTTTTTTACTGAAACTACAACAAAAGTAATTCGATATGAGCATTTTCGACTTAAGCGAACAAGAAATCATCAGACGTAACAGTCTGAACGAGCTGCGCAATATGGGCATCGACCCGTATCCTGCAGCCGAATACAAGGTGGACGCTTACACCACCGAGATGAAGGAAACCTTCAGCGACGACGCCGAACCGCGCCAAGTGAGCATTGCCGGACGCGTTATGAGCCGCCGCATTATGGGCAAGGCTTCGTTTATGGAAATTCAGGACAGCAAGGGCCGCATTCAAGTGTATGTTAACCGCGACGAGCTTTGTCCCGACGAAAACAAGGACCTTTATAACGTGGTGTTCAAGAAACTGCTCGACATCGGCGACTTTGTGGGCGTAACGGGTTTTGTGTTCCGCACCCAAACCGGCGAAATATCGGTTCACGCCAAAACCTTGACCATGCTCAGCAAATCGCTGCGTCCGCTGCCTATCGTAAAGCAGAAGGACGGCGTGACATACGACGCTTTTGAAGACCCCGAGCTGCGCTATCGCCAACGCTACGTCGACCTCATTGTGAACGACGGCGTGAAGGACACCTTCCTGCAACGCGCCACCGTGATTCGCACCATACGCCGCGTGCTCGACGAAGCCGGCTACACCGAGGTGGAAACACCTACGCTGCAAGCCATTGCCGGTGGTGCCAGCGCTCGCCCTTTCACCACTCACTTCAATGCGCTCAACATCGACATGTATATGCGCATCGCCACCGAGCTCTATCTCAAGCGACTGATTGTGGGCGGTTTTGAAGGCGTTTACGAAATAGGCAAAAACTTCCGCAACGAGGGTATGGACCGCAACCACAACCCCGAATTCACCTGCATGGAGCTTTATGTGCAATATAAGGACTACAACTGGATGATGAGCTTCACCGAGAAGCTGCTCGAAGCCGTTTGCATTGCCGTGAACGGAACCACCGAGCGCGAAATCGACGGCGAAATCATCAGCTTCAAGGCGCCTTACCGACGTCTGCCAATCCTCGACGCCATCAAGGAGAAAACCGGCTACGACCTCAACGGCAAGAGCGAAGACGAAATTCGTCAGGTGTGCCGCGAACTCAAGATGGAAATCGACGAAACAATGGGCAAGGGCAAACTCATCGACGAAATCTTCGGCGAGTTCTGCGAAGGCACCTACAAGCAACCTACTTTCATCACCGACTATCCTGTGGAGATGAGCCCGCTCACCAAGATGCACCGCTCAAAGCCGGGTCTCACCGAGCGTTTCGAGCTTATGGTGAACGGCAAAGAGCTTGCCAACGCCTATTCGGAGCTTAACGACCCAATCGACCAGGAAGAACGCTTCAAGGAGCAGATGCGCCTTGCCGACAAGGGCGACGACGAAGCTATGATTATAGACCAAGACTTCCTGCGCGCATTGCAATACGGTATGCCCCCTACATCGGGCATCGGCATCGGCATCGACCGCCTGGTGATGCTCATGACCGGCAAAACCTACATCCAAGAGGTGCTCTTCTTCCCGCAAATGCGCCCCGAAAAGGTGGCTCCACGCGACCGCGAAGAAGCATTCACCGCTCTTGGCATGCCTGCACAATGGGTGGCTGGCGTGCAATCGCTGGGCTATCTCACCGTGGCTTCGCTGGCTTCGCTCAGCGGCGAAAAGTTGCGCCAGATGCTCTTCGACCTCAACAAAAAATACAAACTCGATTGGGAAATTCCGGCGCTTGCCGACGTAAAGCAGTGGATTGAAGCCGCTGCCGCCCAATCGGCTGAATAAAGCCATTTGGCTACGATTGCAGACAAGCAGGGAGAAATAAACGAACCGCAAACCTGCTTGTCGGCAATCGTTTTTCATTTTTCCCGACGGCAGACATACGCCCTCCGTCCGAATCATAACCTACAACTCAAAATAAAACTCTATTTTAGTCAATTTATAAAACCCGAGCAACCGCACTGCCGGTTGTATGCACTCTATGAACAACAATTTTCCGGGCCGAATAGCCGTGATGGGCGGCGGCAGCTGGGCAACAGCACTCGCCAAACTCATGCTTAACGCCAACGAACACATTATCTGGTATATGCGTCGTGCCGACCGCATCGAAGACTTTAAAGCACTGGGGCACAATCCGGTGTATTTGAGCGACGTGGAATTCGACACCTCACGCATCACTTTCTCGTCGAACATCAACGATGTGTGCCGCGAAGCCGACACTCTGCTGCTGGCAGTGCCTTCGCCCTACTTCAAAGGTCACATGGCAAAAATCACCGAGGACATCAGCCACAAATGCGTGGTGAACGCCATCAAAGGCATTGTGCCCGACGAAAACATGCTCATCACTGACTATCTCACGCAGTTCTACGGCGTGCCACGCTCGCAGCAACTGGTGGTGAGCGGCCCATGTCACGCCGAGGAGGTGGCGCTCGAACGCCTCAGCTACCTCACCGTGGCTGCGCAGGACCAGCAGATGGCTGAAGAATTCGCCAACCGACTCGTCAGCAAACAGATGATGACAACCACCTCGAGCGACATCGAAGGCATCGAATATGGCGGCGTGCTCAAAAACGTCTACGCCATATGTGCCGGAATTTTGCACGGCATGAAAAACGGCGACAACTTCCTCGCCTCGTTTGTGAGCAACAGCATACGCGAAATGGAACGCTTTGTTGATGTGGTGTGTCCTCACCAAACGCGCAACATCTGCGATTCGGTGTATCTGGGCGACTTGCTGGTGACTTGCTACTCGCGATTCAGCCGCAACCACAACTTTGGCGCAATGATTGGCAAAGGCTACTCGGTGAAAGCCGCCATGATGGAAATGGAGATGGTGGCTGAAGGCTACTACGCCACACGTTGCGTGCATCTGATTAACGAAAAATATGGCGTGGAGATGCCTATTCTCGATGCCGTATACAGCATCCTTTACGAAGGCAAATCGCCGCGACGCGCCATTGCCGACATGTCGCATAAACTGCGATAACACATCATTGTCACACCCATGCCTCTTGCATTCGCTTGAAAGGCATTTCGATAAAAGGGGCTGCACCCATGCGCGGATGCAACCCCTTTCCTATAATTTTGCGGCACGCCGCAGATGTTTAGCTATCAATTACAGCACCTTGTTGTAGAGTGCCACGATGTCGGCGCGAGTAACCTTGCGTGGGTTGCCCGGAGTGCAAACATCTTCGATGGCTTGGTCGGCAAGCGCTTCGATGTCGTCAACGCTGATGCCAAGTTCGCTGAGGTGTTGCGGGATGCCCACTTCGATGGCAAGAGCACGAACAGCATCGCAAGCAGCCTGTGCAGCTTCAGCCTTGGTCATACCGTCCTTATATGCATCCATTGCCTTTGCAATCTCAACATACTTGTCGATGCACACCGGTTTGTTGAATTCCATCACCGTAGGCAACAGCAATGCGTTGGCAACGCCATGAGGAATGTCGAACAACGAGCCCATCGGGTGAGCCATGCCGTGAACAACGCCCAGACCGACATTCGAGAATGCCATACCGGCAACATACTGAGCCACAGCCATGCCATGACGGCCAACAGGATTTGTCGGGTCGTAAACCGCAGTGCGAAGGTGCTTGTTAATCATGCGAATAGCTTCAAGCTCAAACATGTCGCTCAACTCCCAAGCAGCCTTGGTGATGTAGCCTTCAATGGCGTGAGTGAGCGCATCCATACCCGTGGCAGCCGTTGTGCCCTTCGGAAGCGTGTACATCAACTCAGCATCGATAATCGAGCAGCAAGGAATGTCGTTAGGGTCGACACACACCATCTTCTTTTGCTTCTCCTCATCGATAATCACATAGTTGATAGTGGTTTCGGCTGCGGTGCCGGCAGTGGTAGGCAATGCAATGATAGGCACAGTCTTGCGCTTGGTTGGCGCACAGCCCTCAAGGCTGACAACATCGGCAAATTCAGGGTTGTTGGTCACGATACCAATGCCCTTGGCTGTGTCCATCGACGAACCGCCGCCAATAGCCACAATAAAGTCGGCACCGGCAGCTGCAAACGCCTCAACACCCATCTTCACGTTGGTCACTGTTGGGTTAGGCTTAACCTCGCTGTACACTTCATACGCGATGCCGGCTTCGTCGAGCACGTCAGTCACCATCTTGGCAACACCAAACTTAACCAAGCCCTTGTCGGTTACTACCAGCGCCTTTTTGAATCCCAGACGCGAAACAACACCCGGAAGCTCCTTGCGGGCACCCGGTCCGAAGTACGACACTTCGTTGAGAATAAATCGATTTACCATATCTGAAAAATGAATTAAGGTTTTTATGTTATAGTATTTTTAGTTTAGTTTTCATTTATGCCTTAAGGGCAGAGCCTTTGCAGCAGGCAAATAGCATACAAAACCGACATTCTTAGCCACAAACGCTGCCTATGCTCGCCGTATTTGCAAAGATAGTGCCAACCGAGCGCAGAATCGCCAAGCACAACTTGAGCGTTATGCCGAGGTGCAGCCTATCTTCGCATCATTTGCAAAGATAATGCAAACCGAGTGCAGAACAAAACAAAAAGTGCAGTTTTTGACTATGTCCTGCCAAGTGGGCTGTATATGCAACTGAGAGGTTGCTACAAGGTGAGAAACGAAAATCGGGGCGTCATCGCGACGCCCCGACCCAAAATCAATAAAAATTTTAAACTATTTTATAGCTTTTGTGTAATAGAGTGATTCATTCAATTACTGTTGTAACCATGTAACCATATTCAATTGCACCATTATAGGTGTATTTGAATGCAATCCAAAGCATCTTGTTTTCGCTTTTGAGAATCTTCACTTGAGCATCCGAGATGTTGCGAGTGTAGCTGCTGCTCCATGTTGGTGCCAATTCCACTTTGCAGTTTTCGTAAGTGCCCACTTCCTGACTTGGAGTGTAAACCTTCATGTAGTAGTAGCCATAGTAATCCCACCCGTACATATATGTACCGTCAGACTGCTTAGCATTAGCCAGCTTACCGTAACGCGAATAGTATGGGTCGGTATAGCTCAAATAATACTCATACGGAGTCTTGGCAACGATGGTTTCAATGAGGGCATCGTCGAATGGATCGTCGGTCCAGTCGACAGTCACTTCCACGGTTTCCGAAATGCCGGTGCAGTCGCTCACCGTAACAGTGGCTGTATATAACTCGTTGAGCGCCTTGGCTGTGATGCTGAATTCGCCCGAATCGTAGTCGATTGAAGCCTTTACGTTTTCGTTGTCGCTGGCGATGGTGTATTCGCCGTTACCCAGAGTAACCTTGCCGGTTTTGGTGCGAGTTTCGCCCACTAAGTGCTTAAATTCCATAGTGGTGACGTCGAGCTGCATCACGTCGGTGGTGTAGATTGACACCGGCAACTTGGCATAGCGGCCGGCAGCGTCGGTGACAATCACGTCGGTCTTGCCGTTTGCCACACCCTCTACATACACCTTGCCGCCTTCGGTGTAAGCCTTAGCAACTGAGGTGTTGCTCGCGAATGCCGAGTATTCGCCATTGCCGTCGGCAACGGTCACTTCCTGACGGTTTTCGATGCCCACCTTCACCTTTAGCGTTTCAACGCCGAGCTTAATGGGCTTTGAGCTGTTGTTGTCCTCAATGGGTTGAGGATTTGGATAGGCTGGTTCGTCATCGTCATCGCAAGCGGTGAATGAAACCGACGACAGAACTAATGCCATACTGAAAAAATAATATCTGAATTTCATCGTATTTCTGTTTTAAATAGTGATTAACGCCAATCTTTAGGATAGAAGTTATAGTCGACTTCCAGTTCGTCGTCGAACAGATACTTGGCAATGTTGCTCATCGAATTGATTTGAGTGTTAACATTGCTACGGTTGGGGTCCATGGCAAAAATCATGTAAGCGCCATAGCCTTGCTCGCGCATGCTGCCAAGATAGCTCTGTGAGGTGTAAATGTAGCCACGAGCATATTCCGACGAGCGGATGCCCATGCCCGACAGAGGCAAGCCCGGATACATGTTGTTGTTCACCGTGCTGCCATAGTCGGCAAGCGCATAGTCGAGATACTCGCCGCATTGATGGCCATCGATTTCGGTGAGGTACTGCGTGCGGCCATAGCCGTAAGCCACTGTCCAGCGGTCGGGCATAGCACGCTTGAGCTCATAGTAGAGGCGCGAGCAGGCAGCGTATGATGGTGCGACGAAGCCCGGTGGAACAGGTGTCTGATACGACGAGTATTCGTCGTCGAGGAACACGCCATCGAGGTCGTAGGCATCGCAAACAGCCTTACACTCCTGAGCGAAATCGCGGGCTGCTTCGTCGCTGAGGTTGGCAACGCCCGAACGGTCGTGGTTGCCAAGAATGCTCAAAATCACCTTAATGCCACGATCTTTGAGCGGCTTCAGATATTTTTCACGCATGTCGAAGATGGCTTGGTTGTTCTCGTTGTTGTAGACATACACGCGACCGGTTTCGGCATTATAGTTGATGTTCGACGAGAACAGAATCACGGCATCGACGAGCGGTTTGCCGCTGCTCTTGAGCGTGAAGCAGATGTTGTTGAGCGGGTTGGTGTCGTTCACTTCCATGCAGCTGAAAATCTTCATGCCCGGCACCAAATTGCCGTCGGCGTCGAGCACATATTTTGTGGCATCGGGCATACCGGTGAGGTCACGCACCAAAACCACGCGATATTGAGCCGAGGCAGCCACATTGGCACCAGTGGCAGTAACCTTCAGCGGAATGGCATAGGTTGCCTCGGGGTCGAGGTTGCCCGGTGAGGTTAGGCTAAGGGTGAGCGGTGAAGCAGCCTTAAAATCGCCGGCAGCTATTGTGGCAGCCGAACCGATGGCAACACACTCCTGAGGGAATGCCTCGAAGTTGGTGCTATGCGCGCCGTTGTACATAGCAAGCGCCATAGCATCGTAGGCAACAGTCACCGATACGCCTGCTGTAGCTTTGTCGTTGGCAGTTGGGAAAAGGTCGACGGTGCCCTGCTCACGCAATTCGGTAAGCGAATAGGTGGTGCGGCCGTCGCCGTCGCACATATACACCGTCAAGCCGTCGGCTGTGGTGTACTTGTTCTCATCGGCATCACCGATGTTGATGTCGTCGGCACAAGCCGAGAGAGCCATGATGGCTGCGATGCCAAAGAATTTGATATATTTTGAATATTTCATCATTGTTGCTGTTTTATTGGTTTAAACATGTGAATGAGTGTTATTCGGGAAGCGACACAGGTTTCCAGGTGATGGCGCTGTTGGCAACAAGGTTATAGCCATTGGTCACGTCGGTGATTACGTTGCCCGAACCTTCGTTAAACTTCCAGTAAGCCACCAAACCTTCGCTTGCTGCATCCACCTTGTAGAAGTGGTTCTTGGCATTGATTTCCTCAACCGAGAGCACACGGTTCCAAACACGGGCTTCGGAGATTTCGCCGTCGAACCAGCGGTTGTTGTCATACGATTTGCCCACATAGAAGCTGCCCGAGTTCCAGTTTACGTTGTTGCGATAGCTTGAATACTGAGTGTTTCCTTTGTGCACGCCGTTGAAATAAACGTCAACAGCACCCGTAGCCGAATTGAAGGTGACGGCAATGTGAGTCCATTTGCCTGTTTCAAGCTGCCAAGCAGTGTCGGTGACGTTGCCGTTTGAGGTGGCAAGCTGAATTTGATTATCGGGCACGCCGGCGTCGCCAATGCGAATGAGGAAGTTGCCCTCGATGCCCATCACAGTAGAGATGAGTTTGCCGAATTCGGTGAATCGAGCCAGACATTCAACAGTCACCTCGCTCATGCCGCCAAGACCCGAAGCACCGCTTGGATTGACGAGCGAAAGGTAGTTTTCGTCGATGTTAGCCACCACGTTCACCAAAGCGGCACCGCGAATCACATAGTAGGATGTGGTTTTCGACTCGAGCATTTCAATGTCGGAGGTCGAAGCCGAGATAGGCAGCACATAGGTGGTTTCGCGGTCGAGTTCGTCGAGGCTGCTGAAGCTCACGGTGATGTCGGTCGACTTGATGCTGCCGGCATTGATTACGGCAGAGGTGGCGCTGAGCGAATAGAACTGCTCAGGCAGAATCACGGCGTTGTCGTAGTAAGCCAGATTGTAGGTGTTGAGCTTTGAAGCATCAGGAGCGAACGAGAGTTTCACTTCTTTGTCGACGGGTTTAGCCACCTGAGCCACAATGGTTTTGGCATCCTCGGTCTTGCCGTCGAGCAGGATGGTAGATACGGCATCAGAGCTGATGAAAGCCTTGTTGTCGAAATATTCGTTGCTTGATTCGCAAGAGCAGAGCGAAGCGCAGATGGCTGCCGTTGCAGCAACAAAAAGATATGATAATTTTTTCATGTTATTTCCTCCTCATGTTTATTTTACAGCCGGCGAGATGGCTTGGATAGCGGCACGCGAAAGGCTGTAGGTGTTGTTGAAATAATCAGATGAGATGTTGTAGATGCCAATACCGGCTACGCCGTGAGTGGCAGCCCAGTCGCCCAGCGAATCCAGGGCACGAGTGCCGTTGCTGAACCAGCCGCTCTTAAGGTCGTTCTCGTCGAGCGAGGTGCAGGCGCACATCATACCGAGCTTTTCGGCAGGCACACCCTCTTGCTGAGCCATGGTGAGATAATAAGAGAAGAGGTCGACGTTGGTGGCATCAAGACCATCGGAGATGAACACCATTTCGCACTCGTCGAAGAGGCTCTTGTCGAGCACGTTCTGAGGCTTGCCGGCAAACACCAGCATCTTGTCGGTGTTGCGCTTGTGCCAGTCCATCAAATAGCCGGCAAAGATGCCCGCCTGAGTCATGTATTCTTTCAACTCGTCTTTAGTGAGGTGCAAGGTGTGCTTGCCGGTGAAGCGATAGCAAATGCCGTCGAACTCGTAACGCGAGCAGTAGCTCAGCTGAGTGCTGATGGCATCGAGCAGATAGTCGTTGAACGCAATCGGGGTTTCCTCCGAATCGGGGTTTTCGGCAGCAAATTGCTCGACGTAGCTGTTGTAGTCGGCACGGATGGCATCGAAATCTACGTCGTAGATGAATCGGGTGCCTTTTTGTTCGCGCACCTGCTTGATTTCGGCAAGCTCGGTGTCCATGATGTCGGCGGGTGACATCAGCGAAATCACGTCTACGCTGTCGGGCACATCGCTCACGTGGTGAGCACGCGAATAAGTGTTCTTCACACTGTTGTCGAACCAAGCGTAGGTCACTTTATGCTCCGTTTGCTTGTACTGACGCAGAGCGGCAAGATACTTAGCATACAGTTCAGGATTGGTGTTCTCGATGGTTGGGTCAATCACGTCGAGAGCTTCAACGTCGGTCCAATCGTCGCACGAAGCCAGAGAGAGTGCAGCCACCAAACACGGTATGATATGTTTAATTGTAAGTTTCATAATTGATTTTCAAGAAAAAACTATTTAATGTTATACGTTTTTTTGAGTGAAACGATGATGAACATCACTTTGTGCGAGGATTGCAGTCCCACCACATGCGCGACGACATAAGGTCGGCTTGCGGAGTGAGGTCGGCAATTGCAGCTGCCACGTTCTGACCGTTATCCTTGTATTCCTCCTGCGGATACCACAAGCGGCGGGCAAATTCGCCCTGAGGCACTTGGTTGACGTTCTTATTCACAGCCACCGGCATGAGGCGAGGATAGCCTGTGCGGCGGAATTCAGCCCATGCTTCGTTGCCGTTAGGGAACATGGCAATATACTTTTGAGTGACGATGCGCTCAAGATTGGTTTCGAAGTCAGCCGATGCATCGAAAGCAACAGTAACGGTTGGCTGCACGCCGTTGTAGCTGTAAGTGCCCAACGGGTCGACATAGAGCTGTGGCAGGCTGGTGTTGTCGGCAAGATAAGCGTCGGCTCCGCTCACGCCCCATTGCTCAAACGAGAGGGTCACACCCTTGGCGTAGAAGTCGGCTGCAGTGCCGCCCATGTTCCAGCCGCGCAAAGCGCCTTCAGCCATCAACAGCTGCACCTCAGCCGAGGTCATCCACATGATAGGCGAAGTGGAAGTAATCACCATATTCGAATAGCAGTGTGCCTTGTCGGAAGGAATCGGGTCGGTGCCGATGCGAATGCCATAGTAGTCGTTGGTGATAGAAGCATCGGTGAACGTCGACTTGCTAAACATGGCAGCACGGCGAGGGTCGTTGTAGCCGTTCATAAAGCAAATGATGTCGGCACCAATGCGTGCGTCACCGCCGTTGTATTCATACATAACCACGCGGAACGGGTTGTTGGTGATTCCGCCGATGGCTGCGTTGTCGGCATTGCTTTCAAGCACACCGCCGTTGGCTGGCGCCACAGCTGTTTCGCACACCTGCTGTGCCCAAGTAGGGTCGGCATAAACGGCACGCATGCCCAGGCGCAGTTTGTAGGAGTTGGCAAGCTTAATCCACTTGGCAACGTTGCCTTCATACACCTTGTCGGCAGTGGCGGTGAACGATTCGGTGATGTGTGGCAACAACGCCTTCACAGCATCGTCGAGTTCTTGCACCATAGCCTTATATACAGTTTGCTGAGCGTCGAGCGGCGCAGTGAGCGAGCCGTCGGCTCCGAGCTTGGTGTAAGGAATTGGGCCATAAGTGTCGGTGACGCGCATGATGGCTGCCACCTTGATGATATTGCCCACCGAGAGGAACACTTCGTCGTCGGTCACTGCCTTGAGCTGAGTGAGGTTGCTGTAGATATTAGGAATGATGTCCTTATAGAACACGCGATTCCAGCTGTTGCTCTGGTTGAAGTTAGAAAAACGGTTGCCGAAACCTTGGTTCGACTCGGCAAGATAGCCCGAGAACGGACCTCCAACGAGCGACTCGGTGAACTGATTGCAGTTGACATCGGTAGGAATCACCCAGCCTTGCATGCCGGTGAGAGCCGAACGCACCAAGTAGCCGTCGCGCTTCATTTCTTCGCCGGTTACCTCGTAGGGGTTGGTGTTGAAACCAAGATAACCATCGGTGCATGCCGTTAGGGAGCCGGCAGCAAGAGCGCCTAAGATGAATGCTTTTATATTAATCTTTTTCATTGTTGCTGTAATGGTTTAGAAGTTTAACTTGACGTTGAAACCAAAGCTGCGAGCGCTTGGAGTCATGAAGTTGTCGATACCTTGATAATAGTTGCCGGTGGTAGCCACTGCTTCGGGGTCGAACGGTGCCTTGCAGTAAATCATCCACAAGTTGCGACCCACAAGCGAAATGGTGAGGTCGGCAAAGCGCAACAGCTTTTCGCGGCGAACGGTGTAGCCGATGTGGGCTTCTTGCAGGCGCACGTTGGTTGCGCTGTAGGTGTAATACTGAGGCAGACCGGAGTTGGCTGCAACAACCGAATACCATTTGTTGGCGTCAACCACGTCGTTGCCGTTGATGAGCACACCGCCGTTGTCGCGTGCCACTGCTGTGGCATCGCTCACGCCGTAAAGGTCGAGGGCTGCCTGTGTGGCTGAGTAAACCACACCGCCCAGACGGGCATTCACCATAAAGCCAAAGTTGAGGTCGCGCCAAGTGAAATCGTTGCGCCACGAGAGGTTTGCCTTGGCAAACACGCTACCCAGCTTAATGTCCTCGGTGTTCTGAATCATCACGCTGCCGTCGTTGTTAACCAAGATGTTGCCATTGGCGTCGCGCACGAGGTCCTGTGTCGAATATAGGTCGCCAAGCGAGCCGCCAGTCTTGAGCACGAAGCGTGCTTGACCCAATCCGCCCACGTCGAGGCGTTCCTTGGTGATGATTTCGCCTGTTTCGGGGTGCTTATAGTTGTCGAGGAGTTCCAGAATCTTGTTGTCGTTGTGCGAGAACACGAATGTTGAGTTCCATCCAAAGTTGCCCCACTTGTTGTTGAAGCCAAGCGAGAGTTCAACACCTGAGTTGCGCACGGCACCGGTTTGCACATACAGTGTGCTGTAGCCCGACGATACAGAGAGTCCCGGGTCGAAGGTCTGGTTGTAGGTCTTGGCATAATAGTAGGCAACGTCGAAGTTCACCTTGGCGTCGAACAACTTGGCGGTAAGACCCACTTCCCACGAGTCGGTTTTCTCGGGTTTGAGTTCATACATCGGGTAGTTGCGCTTCGATTGCCATACCTTGTTCACTGCATCCCACGAGTACGTTGGGTTGGCCAAGAAACGAGGGAAAGGCAAACCAACCGAGGCAAACGAGCCACGGAGCTTCAAATAGGTGATTTCGCGAGGCAAATGCAATGCGTTGCTCAGCACCACCGAAGCACCAATCGAAGGATACCAGAACACGGTTTGTGTTGAGTTTTCGCCAGCGAGTTGCGAGGTCCAGTCGCCACGTCCTGTGGCAGTGAGGTAATAGGTGCCGCGGTAGCCCAATTCCACGCTTGCAAACATCGACTTGGTTTGGTCGTGATAGCCGCTTTGTTCGCGTTTGGTTTTGGTTTCTTCAAGTTGAAGCACGTTGAACACGTTGGGCAAACCGGTGTCCATGATTGGGCCATCGATGCCAAGGTAGTCCTGACGCATGTCGCTGAGCGAAACACCGGCATTGGCGTTGAGCGACCAGTCACTCGAGAAGTTCTTGCTGACGTTTGCCATGAAGTCGGCATAAATTTGCTTGTCGTCGGTTTTGCCCACGCCATACGAGCCATTGAGCGAACCTCCTGTGAACAGAGTGTTGGTGGTGGCGTAGTTTTTGCTCTCGTAGGTGTTGGCGCTGCTGTCGATGCGAGCACGACCTGCGAGGCTCAACCAATCGAGCACCTGATAGCTCACGCTACCGTTGAGCATAAAGCGGTCTTTCTTGTTTTCGCGCAAGTTGCGATAAGCAATCCAATAAGGGTTCTGACCGGCATAGGCTTCGAGGCCTTGTGGCCAATATTGAGTGCAGATGCCACGCGAAGTGTCGTAGCGTTCATACATCATCACGTCGTTCCAGTCGTCGCCGCGAGGGAACAGGTAGGCAGTAACCAGCGGGTTGCGGTATTGACCTTGGTTCACCATGTTGCGGTCGGTTTGGCGGATGTAGTTACCGCTCACGTCGATGGTGAGTTTGTCGTTCACCGCCTTTGTGGTGTTGCGGAAAGTGAAGTTGTAACGGTTATAATCGTTGTTAGGCACCATGCCCTTCGAGTTGATTACAGATGCCGAAGCATAGGTCTGATTCTTAGCACTACCGGTTGAGAGAGTGATGCTCTCGGTGGTGGTGACGCCGGTGCGCAGGAAGTCGCTGATTGGGTCGTAACCGCGATAGTTGGCTTCGTTGAGCAGTTTGCCCCAGCTGCGTTCAGTGGAGCCCGATGCCGAATTGTAGTCGCCTGTGCCGTAGCGGTTTTGGAATTGCGGAGTGCGGAAGGTGCTCAAAATCTCTGTGTTTTGGCAGAGCGTGATGTTGATGCGACCTTCGTGACCGCGCTTGGTGGTGATGACGATTGCACCGTTGGCGGCGTGGCTACCATAGAGGGCAGCGGCGGCTGCACCGGTGAGCACGGTCATCGATTCAATATCTTCGGGGTTGATGTCGGCAATGGCTTCGGTGGCACCTTTCGAGCCGAACGAGCCTTCGTCGCCACCACCGTCGAGGTTGAACATTGGCACACCGTCAATCACGTAGAGGGCATTGCTCGACTGGTCGATGGCTTTTGTACCACGCATCACCACCTTGGCAGCACCACCCACGCCCGACGACGAGGTGTTGATGGTTACACCTGCGACCTTGCCACTGAGCGAGTTGATGAAGTTGGCATCTTTCACTGTGGTGATTTCATTGCTCTTAATTTCCTGTGCATTGTAGCTCAATGCCTTGCTGGCGCGCTTGATGCCGAGGGCTGTAACCACCACTTCTTCGAGCACCTTGTTGTCCTCCTCAAGGGTGACATTTACGGGCGCGTTGCCTGGCTTAACGGTCTTAGCCTGATAACCGATGTAGCTGATGGTGATGTTGCTGCCTTCGGGCACCTTGAGCGTGAAGTTACCGTCGATGTCGGTGGTGGCGCCAATCGATGTTCCCGGCACCTGAATGGTGGCACCGATGAGCGGCTCGCCGTTCTCATCGACAATCTGTCCGGTTACGTTTTTTGTTTCGCCTGTTTGGGCTTGTTTAACACTCTTGGCTTCGGCATTGTTCTTCTTAAGATACACAATCTTGTCGTTGACGGTGTAACTCACGTCTTTGCCTGCCAACACCTTTGCGAGAACCTCCTCGATGGGCTGGTTGTTGACTTTCACTGCTGGCGTTTTGATTTTTGCCAGATTGTCATCGCAAAAAAATTCGTAAGTTCCCTGGCTCTGGATACTTTTTATCACAGCTCCGAGGGTTGATTGCGGCATGTTGAGCGTCACCTGCGCCGACAGCCATGGAGCTGAGCCGGTTAATGCTGCACACACCAACAGACCTTTTAGAAATTTCATGTTGAGATGTTGTTTTAAGTAGTTATGGTTAATAATTAAACGTTAATGTTGATTGCTCAAAAATTCTTTCTCACTGCGGAGAGCGGTGTGGAAGAGATAGGTTTAGTGGTATCTATGTGTATTGATTCTAAAAGAGGTGGCTATAGTCGTTTTTCTGTTTAAATGGAATAGGCATTGAGGCCTTGTGCTGTGGCATCTCAGCCTCATGCCTTACCCCAAAACCGAATCTTGTTTTACCCCTATAATCACCTTTCTTTTCTTTGTATTGAATCGTTGTTCGCTGTAATGTTCATAAGCTAAATAGTTATTCTAAAAATGTTTATTGTATGGTTATTGTAATATCATTGCCGGTACGCTTATACTCGATTGGCATTGCGTTGCGCAGCAAACAGAGCGTGGAGTCGACGCTGCCGGTGCGCTTTATCACACCCGAATATGTGTGGTTATGACCCTTGGGGTTGCGTATGCTCACCTCTACACCATAGAAATGCTCCAAAGCATGAGCCACTTGCTCAACCGAGGCATTGTTGAAGGGTATGAGATTGTTGTGCCAAACGGCATCGAAACCGGTGTTCACGTCTTGCTGCACAGTGAGTTGGCGATTTTCGCCATCGAGGTTGGCACGCTGTCCGGGATTGAGTATGATGCATCCCTCGCCGTGATTGCCTTTCACTTGCACCTTGCCGCTGATGAGGCTCGAGCAGGCGTTTTTGCTGCCACGGAAGCATTGCACATTGAAGGTGGTGCCCAGCACTGTGATGTCCATCTGCTCGCCGTGAACCACAAACGGGTGGGCAGCATCTTTGGCGACCTCGAAGTAAGCCTCTCCTTCAATCTCCACGCGACGCACATCATCGTCAAACTTTTCGGGATATTTTATCATAGCCATTTGGTTAAGCCACACACGGCTGCCGTCGGGCAACACCAATGTGCGTATGCTGTCGTGTGGCGCAAACACGCAAATGCGGCTGTCGCGCTCCACTATGCTGTAGTTGCGGCTCAAGAAGGTTCCCACGCCCACAAGCAACAGCACCACGGCGGCAGTGCTCACAATCCATCGGCGAAGCATAAGCCTGCGGCGGCGGTGTGCCTCAACATAGGCGATGCGTGCCATCTGCAGCTTTTCTGCCTCGGCTATCTGCTCGGCACTCATTATGGCTGCTTTTGCTCCGACAAATTGGCGGCGACACACGTTGAACTCTGCCACGTTGCGCATGTCGGCGGCAAGCCACTGATGCAAACGCTGCAAATCGGGCGTCGAGCAATTGCCATCTAAATAGGCAATAATTATTTCTTCGATTGTTCTGTCCATCAAATTCAAGTTGCGAAAGGCTTCTTGTGGGTGGGTTAATATCTTTCAGTATGAATTTCACACCTTTCTCTCACTTGTTATTAACAACCATAATTGCCGAACACTTACTCCAAAATTATTAATTATTGTTAATTTTCCCCGAAGTGCCTCGACAAAACAATTCTGCAGTGATTCAATCAAAGCGAACAGAAGAACATATAGATGGTGAGATTTTTTAGTTGATTACGCAGAATCTTCAACGACTTATAGATGTGCGACTCAACGGTGCGCACCGAAATGCCCTTGATGCGGGCAATCTCTTTGTTTGGAATGTCGTAGATATAGCTCATGCGAAACACTTCGCGGCTGCCTTCGGGCAGCGCGTCAATTGCCTGAAAAATTTGGTTACGCACATCGGCGACGTCGTTTTCGTCCTGCCCCTCGGTTACACCGAGGCTGAAATCGACATCCACCAGACGGCTGATGTCCTCGAGCAGCACAATGCGTTCCTTCTCAACCTTTTTGTGCTTCAACTCATTCATGCAACGATTGTAGACGCTACGCATAAGCAGCCCGGATGTTCCCTCGCCAAACTGTAAAGCCTCGCGTCGACTCCACAACTCGGTGAACACATCGCCAACAACATCGTCGGCTGCCTCGCGCCCGACAAGAGTCTGGGCGTAAGCAAGCATCCGTGCATAATAACTCCTGAAGATGTCTTTAAACAATATGTCGCAATCGTGCATCATGTTCTACATTTTCTTTGAGCTAATTCGTTATTCGCTCTATACCCGAAGGCGAACAACACTTTTTCGTTACAACATCAATACAAATGCTAAAAAGTTGTTTGCAAAAATAATCACCTTTTTGTTGAAAACCAAATTTTCGCGCCTTTTCGCCTCCGGCATCGCCCCTACGGCATATTGGAGCGAAGGATGTGCGCATCTTCCTATATTTAAATGAATGATACACCTACGCTCGATTTGGCTATATCGCTCTACACAGGCGCAGAACAATGAAAAATTTGGCGGGTCAACAATTGTTTGTTACTTTTGCACTCACATTAAAAAGATTGTTTTATTTAACTGATAATCATTCAACCTGCGATTATGGAAGAAAGAGAAACAAACAACGGGCGTGTGCCCATGGTGGCTCGCCAATACCTGGTGCCGATGGTGCTTGTGACGATGCTGTTTTTCATTTGGGGCGGCGCTCGTGCGGTGCTCGACGTGCTCAACAAGCATGTGCAAATGCAATACGAAGCCGGCTACGGCGAATCGGCGCTCATTCAGTGCAGCGTGTATATGGCATACTTTCTTGGAGCATTGCCTGCAGGGCTGATGATACGCCGCTATGGCACACGCCATGGCGTGATTGCCGGGCTGCTGCTGTTTTCGGTGGGCGCATTCTTATTCGTCCCCATGGCTGATATGGGCAAACTGCTGGCGTTGCTGGCTCCGCTGTTTGTGCTGGGTTTGGGATTGTGCTTGCTCGAAACGGCTGCCAACCCGTATGTGACGCTGCTGGGCGACAGCCGCACCTCGTCGAGTCGCATCAACATGTCGCAGACGTTCAACGGCTTGGGATGCATGTTCGGCGCTCTGCTCAGCGGACTGTATTTCTTCAGCGACGGCAGCACCAAGAGCGGCGATGACATCAACATTGCTGTGCCCTACTGCATCATTGCCGTGTTTGTGCTGGTGGTGGCTGCGGTGTTTTCGCGAGTGAAATTGCCCGAGGTGATTCTTTCGCAAACCCAAACTCCAACTTCCGACGGAAATATGAAGAAGGGGCTCGGATTCACTTTCTATTTCGGATTTTTTGCCTTGCTGAGCTATGAAATTTCGGAAATATCCATCAATACGTTTTTCATCAACTTCATGACCGACGACGATTTCCTAACACCCACCCAAGCAACGTGGGCACTATCGTTCGGCGGGTTGATGCTGTTTATGCTGGGCAGATTTTTGAGCAGTTTTGTGATGACGCGCATCGCCACCGAGAAGGTGTTCTTTGCCTGTGCATGCGGCACAGTGGTTATGCTCACGGCGGTGATTGCGCCGCTTGGCGTGGTGTCGAAAGTGGCGTTGGTGCTCACCTATCTGTTTGAAAGCCTTATGTTCCCCACCATTTTTGCCTTGTCGATTCGCGGCCTTGGCGCCGACACCGAAAAGGCTTCGTCGATATTGATGATGAGCGTGGTGGGTGGTGCCATCGGTCCGTTGGCGCTTGGATTCGTTGCCGATGCACTGACAATCAACATGGCATTCGTGGTGCCGCTGACCACGTTTGTCATTGTCTGGGCTTTTGCCCTGTATATGCTGCGCCGCCATCTGGCTGCCAAAGCATAAGCTTCTTTGCCAATAGGCTATTTTTGGGGGCATTCACATAAGAAAAACAGCACCGAGGTGTGCCGCCGATGTTTCGGCAGGTTTCACCTCGGTGCTGGTCTTTTTTTTTCATGTTGAATCAGGTTTATTTTTCGATACGCTGGTTTGCTGCCTCAGAACGGTATGTTCCAGCCAAAGTTGATTGATGTTGAGCTGTTTTCGGGCACACCCGGCTTGGCGAGCTTCATGCAAGTGTAGTCCATACCCACAAACAGGTTGAATCCCGTGGGGTGGATATTTATTAGCCACCCCAGTCCTGTGCCGAGGTTGCCGGTTGCCACGTTTGCGCCCATCGAGAAGAAGCGGCACGGAGCAAAATTAGCGCTTAAGCGCAGCTCGGTCCACGAGAAATCGCCTTGCAGGCGCGACGAACTAAGCACACCAAAACTCAATGCCTTGTAGGCTGGCAACGTGTATTTTGCGCCGACGTTGACGGTTGGTGCCAACATGCGTGTGCGTCTGCCTCGGTCGCCCATGTCTTTCATCTCGTAGAGCACAGCCAAGTCGTCGCCCATGCGCTCAAGCTCGTCCTCGAAGCAGTTTGATGCCTCGTCGTCGACGTTGAACGTATAGCGGTCGGTGGTGAAACGGTGTTCGCCGTCGGTCGATGCCACATAGTTGTTGCTCCAGCCTATGGCACCTAAATCGAGCAATGCCGCACTCAGCTCAAAGTCGCCAAGGGTATACACCGCGCCAAGGTCGACGGCGGCGCCGAAGCCTGCCACACCAAACTTGTCGATGTCAACCTCGTCGATGCACATGTTGCCTGTGTTTTCGCTCACCTTCGAAGTGTAACGCAGGTTTTTCACATTGGCTTGCACGGTGGCGTCGGTCACCACATCCCAAGCATCGTCGCGCAATTCAAGCTGAGCCTTTTCGAGGTCGGCATCGACGTTGCCTGCGCCCACCAGCACCTTCAGTGTGGCACCGATGCGCAGGTTTTCGTTCAACTGATGCGAATGGTTCAAGGCAATTTCGGCGTAGGCATCGGCATGCGCCTTGATGTCGGAAATGTTATAGGTACTGTTGCTCACTCCTTCTTTGAGCAGGCGGAAGATGTCGGTGGGCAGTTTCACAGCCGCGTTGGCGCGCGCACTTATGCCTATAGTGTTGTAGCCGCCAAGACCCTTGAAGCCAACCGACAGCACATCGATTTTTGTGTTTACGCCCACATGGTTGGTGCCTTTAAGGCGCGACATCGCTTCCTCACTGCTCACACCCGGATTGAGGAACGTGGTGGTTTTGCCGTCGATGTTATAGAAGATGTCCTTCACGCCCAACGTGCTGCGTTGAGCCACGTTGATGTTCGACAAACCCGGAAATGAAACGAATCCCTGTGAATTGCCCATCGCCGGATTCATTTGATAACGAGTGAGATAACCGTCGAGAAAATATCCCGATGTAGTGTGCTGTGCATAACCCGATGCTGCCACGAGCATGCCTATGCACATAATTATTGATTTAAATATAGTCTTAACCACTGTTTTTTCAATTTTAATTAATACGGATTAGATTGATTATAACTCGGTGACGTAGCTTCCGCTCACCTTCACCTTGATGTTGCTGAGTTTCACGTTCATCGAGGGCGAAAGGGTGTTGCCTTGCTCGGCTCGCGCCACGGCTTCGAGCACTATGCCGTCGAGGTGCTTCACAACGCCGGTCACTGTGGCGGTGAATGCTGCGCCCTGCGCTTTGGCTGCTACCTGACTGCACTCTACAGTCACATTGTCCAACTTGTTGCCGTCGACGTCGATTGGCTTGATGGTGAAATTGAGCGTTGCCGGGCATTGGTTGTCGATGGTGGCGGTGATATCAATTTTGGTGATGGTCACTTTGTCGAGTTCTTCGTCGTTCCAGCCGTCGAACACGTCGCTATACATGATGCACGACCCGCTCTTGAGGTTCAACGGCGCATACAGCATGTATTTTCCTTGCATCGTGCCCAAATTGGTGCCTAAAGCAAGGTCGGTGACGCTCTGCTCGGGCACTTCCGACTTGTCGATGTCGATGGCTATCTCGCTGGGCAAGCCGTTGCCGCTAAGCACATCGGACAGCGAACCGAACGCCACATGCTGCGCATCTTCATAGCCGGCAGCATAAGCCTCGGGCTTGGTGGGCGACAGGCAATAACAGCTTTGTTGGCGGCTGCCGTCGATGCGTATGGCACCGCCGTCGGGCGTGAACACGCTCCAAGGCGAATCGTTGCGGCGCGACATGATGTCGAAGTTCATATTTGCCCACAAGCTATAGGTGTAGAGCGGATTGCTCAACCACAAATAGATTTGTGGATTGGTGATGCTGATGTCGGTGCCCGGCTGCGAGAGCACATCGGGCAAATCGCCAAGGGTGAACGGTTCGGGCGACAACCCGCTTGGACTATATGCTATCTTGCCCGAGAACTTGTTTATAGTAATGTCCGATGCCGTATAGCCGTTCTCAAGAACCACCTTTTGCGGCAAAGTGGCGGTTTTCACCAGGTCGGACGCCGCTATTTGCATCTCGCCCGACAGGATGGTGATGCAATCGTCAATCGAAAATGTATGGCGGGCGGCATCGAAAAGTGCCTTCGACTTTACCATGTCGATGCCCGTAAACTCAAAGCGCAGGCTGAGCAGGTTGTTTGTCACCAAACACCCATCAAGGGTGTAGATGCCTGTAGCGGCATCGTAGGTGCCTTTATCAACATTGCACGTCATGCCTTTGGGCAACGCAATCTTCAGGTTTCTGTAGGTGTAGCGACTAACCACTCCATCAAACCCGTTCACCTTAAATGTCACGGTGACTGCGAAGTTCATCCCCACGCGGTCAATGCCGCGAATGTCAGCCGACACGTCGCTAACGGTGGTGCTGAACGGCGCCTCTACACTGCCAATGTTGATGTTAATGCTGCCGCCTTGCGATGCCAGCACATTGTTGCCCACCTGATATTCTGCAGGAATGTCTATCTGGGTGTAATTGCTGCTGATTGACGGCGCCTGAAGCTCTATCGACGAAAAGCGAATGTCGTCGGAGGCAAATTCGCCCTCCGACACAAATACATACTCACCGTTAATCTCCTTGATTTTACTGCCTTCGTCGAGCGAAATCACCGAACTGAGCTTAATCTCGTCGAGATTAAGCGGAACCGTCAAATCCACTACTTTAACTTCTGCCGTAGTGTCGATATTCTCCAAGTCGATGTCGTCATCAATACATCCCGAGAATGTCATCAGCGCCGCAATGAGCGCCGCACTAAATTTGAATCGTTTTTTCATCTAACCCTTAATTCCGCAACACTATTACCAATATAACTTTTTAAGAACCTGAGCAACA
>JBJECZ010000142.1:0-5004 GCA_051871555.1 Muribaculaceae bacterium
GTGGAATCAAAAAATGGTTTTATCAATGAATAAAAAATTATTACAGCAAATTTTTAGCGTTATTATTTGTGGTGGATGTAATACGACGTTTGCACAAACGCCGAATGACACTATTGTGCCAAGGGGGTCGCTCACTTACGAGCAGTGTGTTGAGTATGCATTGAGCCATAACATACAGCTTAAGCAAAGTGTTCTCACGCGCAAATCGAGCGAGTTTGACCTCGAACAGGCTAAGGCGCAATGGTTTCCATCGCTGATTTTTTCGTCGACACAGAGCTATGCCAATTATCCTCATCCTGGCGACAATGCGCGGGGCAATTCCTACTCGGGTAGCTACGGGCTGAATGCAGGTTGGGCATTGCTTGACGGCGGTTCGCGAAGAAATTCCATAAAGCGTGCCGAGTTGCAACTGCAAGTGAACGACTATACGGTGGAAACTAATGAGAACAGCCTACGCATTGGCATCTTGCAGCAGTATTTGCAAATAATGTATGCTAAAGAATCAATTGAGATTGCCGAGAAAAACTTAAACGTAAGCAAGACTGAAATGGAGCGTGCCGAACAGCTGATGAATGCCGGCAAACTTTCGCGCGTTGATTATGTTCAGCTTCAGAGCCAATACAATAACGACCTGTATAACCTTACTGCTGCAAAAACCAATCTGGCTTCGCAAAAGAGCGCTATGAAGCAATATCTTGAGCTAGACATAACTCAAGATATTGAACTTGCCGATGTGGTTTTGTCGGAGGAAATGGTGCTGCAGTCGTTGCCCGACAAGGTGGAGGTGTATACTAAAGCTTTGGCTTGGATGCCTTCGCTGAAAGGAGCAAAATTGCAGCAGGATATTAGTGATTATGATATAAAGATTGCCAAAAGCGGAATATTGCCCAAAATTAATGTGAATGCTTCGGTTGCTACAAACCACGCTACTGGTATGGGTCAAAGTTTTGGCGACCAGTTGCTGAATGGATTGCACGAAAACATAGGATTGACGCTTTCGGTGCCTATTTCCGACCAAAAAACCACAAAAACTCAGGTGGCTAAAGCAAAGGTCGACAAGCTGAATGCCGAGTTAAGCGAATATCAAGAGAGACAAAACATTTCGAAGGAGATTGAATCTTGTTACCTTGACGCAGTGAATGCTCAAGCAAAATATGTGAGTGGCAAGTTGACCTTGGCAAGTGCCGAACTCACCGATGAACTTACTAACGAGCAGTTCCGCTTGGGCAAGGTTAACACTCTCGACTTACTATCGTCGCATGCAACACTGGCAAATGCGCGTCAAGAGTTACTTCAACTAAAGTATATGGCGATATTGAATTTAAAGATGCTTGACTATTATGGCAATAACTCAATCACTTTGCCTTGAGGCTCTCTGCCTAATTTTATAATTAAATATACAATAATAAAATAGTAAACATAAAATAAACAGAACAATGAGAAATAATCTCGTAATATCGAAATCTTGCTTTTGCTTGGCATTGGTCACGATGCTTTTCTTGGCATCGTGTGACAAGAAAGAAGGCGTTGAATTAGAAACAACAACTGTTTCGGTGGGCGACATTTGCGAATCGGTTACGGCGACAGGAACGCTCGAAAGTGTATCGCAAGTGGATGTCGGTACTCAAGTCACCGGCATTGTGTCGAAACTATATGCCGACTATAATTCCGAAGTGAAGGCTGGACAGCTATTGGCAGAAATCGACAAGACAACGCTTGAAAGCGAATTGAAAAGCGCTAATGCCAGCCTAACAAGTGCAAAGCTGGAGTATGACTATGCGAAAAAGAACTACGAGCGCGACAAACAGCTGCACGACAAGCAACTCATTAGCGACTATGAGTTTGAAACCACGCAAAAAACATTTATGGTTGCACAGCAAACCTACGAAAAGTGCAAAGCCGACCGTGTTCGTTCGGCTCGCAATATGAGCTATGCCGAAATTTATTCGCCAATCGACGGAATAGTGATTTCGCGCGAGGTTGAAGTTGGTCAAACTGTTGTGTCGAGTATGAATGTGGCGAACATATTCACTATTGCAGATTTAGATAATATGCGTGTAGTTGCTAATGTCGACGAAGCCGACATTGGCTCGGTGAAAGAAGGTCAGAATGCCACATTTACTGTCGATGCATATCCAAACGATGTGTTCAGTGGTGTTGTCACTCAAGTGCGAATAAACCCCACAACCACGTCGAATGTTGTTACTTACGAAGTGTTAATATCAGCAGACAATCCCTACCATAAGCTTATTCCCGGACTTACGGCAAACATTACAATCAACACCAAGGAAGTGAGAAATGTGCTTAGCATACCATTAAAAGCACTTCGTTTTACTCCACAGAAATTTGAAAATGCAGAGAATTTGCCTACTTTCGATGCCGAATCGGTGCCCCAAAACAAGTCAATGGCTAAACCCGTTCCGGGCGAAAAGCCACAGGACCCTGCAATCCCTACCGAGGATATGCATCGTTTGGTGTGGGTATTGTCGGGCAACAAACTTGTTCCCACCGAAATTGAACTCGGAACCGACAACGGTGTTAATGCACAGGTGTTGAGCGGATTGAAAGAAGGTGATGTGATTGCACTTTCGTATAGCGAAATTGTGGTGTCTGATAAATCGGGCGGCGATGCGGCTCAAAGTCCATTTGCGCCTAAACGGCCCGGCAGCGATAAAGAAAAGGAAAAGGCTAAAAAATAACCCAAAGTGAGTTAGCTTGAATTGATATGGCAAAGGAAATTATCAAACTTGTTGACATTCGGCGTTACTTTGAGGTGGGCGGTGAAACGGTGAAGGCATTGCGTGGCGTCAGCTTTACCATCTACGAGGGCGAATTTGTCACAATCATGGGCACGTCAGGTTCAGGTAAATCTACCCTACTAAACCTGCTGGGCTGCCTCGATACGCCAACTAAGGGAGAATACTTCCTCGATGGCATTTCGGTGAGGTCGATGAGCCGCAATCAGCGTGCAAGGTTGCGTAATCGCAAGATTGGATTTGTGTTTCAGAATTACAATTTGTTGCCCAAAACAACAGCTGTTGAAAATGTAGAGTTGCCGTTGTTGTATAACAGCGAAGTCAATGCAAAAGAGCGTGTAGAACGAGCCACGCGAGCTTTGGAACATGTGGGCTTAGCAAATAGGTTGTATCACAAATCTAATCAGATGTCGGGCGGACAGCAGCAGCGTGTGGCAATTGCTCGCGCTTTGGTTAACGACCCAGTGATTATCCTCGCCGATGAGGCAACCGGTAACCTTGACACACGCACCAGCTATAGTATTCTTGTTTTGTTTCAGGAACTGTTCCGTCGTGGTCGAACGATAATTTTTGTGACACACAATCCTGAGTTATCACAGTTTAGCAGTCGAAACATCGTTTTGCGTGACGGCAAAGTGATTTCCGACGAGCAGAACTCCAACATTCGTTCGGCTCAGGAGGTTTTTGATTCGCTACCAAAACAAGACGATTAAATATTAATTATATTGTGGTCATTCAATAATGTTTAAAACAGAATGAATATATACAATCTTTTCAAAATTGCCATTAAGGCATTGGGCAATAACAAGATGCGTGGATTCCTCACTATGCTTGGCATAATAATCGGAGTTGGTTCGGTTATTACTATGTTGGCAATTGGCGCCGGTTCTAAGCAGTCGATTCGCGAGCAGATTTCCGAGATGGGCTCGAATATGATAATGATTCATCCCGGTTCGGAAAATCGTGGCGGTGTGCGGCAGAGTTCCGACGATATGCAGACACTTAAGCCCGCCGACTATCAGTCGCTTGTAGATGGCACAACATTGTTGGCAGGCATTTCGCCAAATGTGAGTAGTGGCGGTCAGCTGATTTATGGTTCAAACAACTATCCATCGTCGGTGAACGGTGTGTCGACCGACTATCTTGAAATTCGAAAACTAAAGATAAATGAGGGCTCAATGTTCACAGAACGCGATATTCAAACGGCAGCAAAGGTGTGCATCGTTGGGCAGACAATTATCGACAATCTATTCCCCGACGGTTCGAATCCAGTAGGTAAAGTTATTCGTTTCAACAGTATACCAATGACCATTATCGGCACACTTAAGGCAAAAGGTTATAACAGTATGGGCATGGACCAGGACGACGTGGTGCTTGCACCCTACACCACTGTTATGAAACGAATGCTGTCAATCGATTACATTCAGGGGCTTTTTGCTTCGGCAATAACTGAGGAAAAAACCAGTGAAGCAATCGATGAAATCACAACAATACTTCGCACAAATCATAAATTAAAAGAAAGCGATGATGATGATTTCACAGTGCGTTCGCAGCAAGAGTTGAGTAGCATGATGAATAGCACAAGCGACATGATGACAATTCTATTGGCTTGTGTGGCAGGGATTTCGTTGCTTGTTGGTGGAATTGGCATTATGAACATAATGTATGTTTCGGTGACCGAACGAACTCGTGAAATTGGTTTGCGTATGAGCATAGGTGCCCGTGAGCGTGACATTATGCTTCAATTTCTCATAGAGTCGATAATAATCAGTGTGACAGGTGGTTTGATTGGAGTTGTTTTGGGATGCTTGGCTTCTGTTTTTGTACGGCTGGTGGCAAACTGGCCAATCGTGATTGAGTTATATTCGGTGGTGCTTTCGTTTGCTGTGTGCACCGTCACTGGAGTGTTTTTTGGTTGGTATCCTGCAAAGAAAGCGTCGAATCTTGACCCAATTGAGGCCATTCGTTACGAATAATTTATTATCTTTGAAGAAATTATGAAAAATTGAAGAAAATGAGGGCTTCTGGAAAAATAAGCAGGGAATCGCTATTTGGGGTTTCAGCTAATGTGATTTTAGTGTCAATGGTGTTTTTATTGCCCGACGTCTTGTGGGATGTTCACGACGATTTTAACACCCCAAGTCTGCACTATGTCCGTCCGTTTACTCTAATGGCAGTGTTCTATGTCAACTACCTTTATATTATTCCAAAGATGCTGAGTAAAAAGCACAATGTGCTGTGGGCAATG
>JBJECZ010000143.1:0-4991 GCA_051871555.1 Muribaculaceae bacterium
ACATTGGTTGCAGAGCAATTTGTTACATTAGCTTCCTTAGCAGCACCTGCCACCTGGCCAGCGTCTCTACCTGCCGAGATTGTCGAGTTAGTTACTGAGCAGCCGTCAACCTTCACGCCTGAATTACCTGCGTGACCAACAATACCACCACACTTGTCGCCATTGGCGTCAGCGTTAACCGATACGCAGCTGATGGTAGCGCCCGAAACATGGCAGTTTTCAATTATACAACTGTTGTTAGGTTCCATATATCCGGCAATTGTGCCCACGTTGTGGTGTCCGGCTACGCTTGCAGTGTTGATTTTCACATTCTTCACAGTGGCTGTATTCAACCAACCAAACAAACCGGTTGCGCAATTGGCGCTTGCATCGGTGTTGTTGATTTTGAGGTTCGAAATAGTGTGGTTGTCACCATCGAATGTGCCGGCAAACTGACCGTGTCCGGTTTGACCGATTGAAGTCCAAGCTGCATTGTTGAGGTCGATGTCAGCTGTGAGTTTCACGGTCTTGCCAGTATATGACGATGCAGTACCCGAAGAATTTACAGTTTCAGCAAAAGCGAAGAGTCCGTTAGAGTTGCTGATGCTGTAAACACCGTCGCACAAAGTGAAACCATCGGCGATAACTATTTTGTTGTTAACGTCAGATATAGTAACGTTCTCAGCAGCGATTGCACCGGCATAACCTTCTACATAAAGATTAGCACCGTGAAGAGTGTTGTTTTCGAAATTAATAGAGTATGTATTGCCAGGATAATCACTCGAACTGATTTCCACAAAGTTTGCTGCATTCTCTACAATATTGTTCTTGAGATTAGCCACACAGCCAGATGATGCAGCATACTTTAAAGCATATCTCTTCTTGGTTGTGAACGTACAGCCTTCAACATTGATGTTATAGTGGCCATAGAATTGCATGCCGCGTGCATCTTTGTGGTCGTTCTTGCCTTCGAAGGTACAGTTCTTGAACGACATTGTGCCTACCACTGTAGTCCACCACGACATTACACCGGTTTCCTTGCCCGATGTGCCGGCTACAACAAACTTAACATTTTCGAACGCAAAGTTGCCACCCCATGCACCTACGCAAGGAGCACAAGCTCCAGTTCCTGTGAACCAGTTTTTGGCAGCAAGCGAGTTGTCGATAGTGATGTTTTTGAAGGTAATGGCAGGCAGATTTTCGCCATTGCGTTGCGAATTTACACCGGCAATAACCACCTCATCTGAGGCAGCGCGAGTGGCAGGAGCAACAAATGGTTGGATAGTGATGCCGCTGGCAACTCTTGTAACATTGAGAACGTCGGTGTAAGTGCCAGGAACAATTTCTATCACATCACCTTCAGCGGCTGCATCGATGGCAGCTTGCAATGAAGCATACGATTGAGTGCCAATGTATGCCGGACCAACGGTGTATTCGCCCTCGAATTCCGAGTCAACGATTACTCTGAAGTTAACCGACGACGAAAGGAACGTACCAACGATGTTGGTGCGATAGTTGCGTTGCAGAGGAATGTTTTGCAAACCTTCAGAAAGCTCAATCTGGTTGCCGTTGGTGTTGAACACAAACGAAGCGCTTGCCACAGTCTTGGCATAGCCAGTAGTGCCGTCGTTTGGCAGGATGTAGCTCATCGACAGATAGTGGAATTCTTCCTTTGTGCCATCGTTGTTGGTGTCTACCTTCAATCTTTCGGCTGGAATGGCTGCAGCAGTGTAAACCACTGTTTCAGCGCCCGAAACGGTGCCGTCGAGAACATTCAACTTGTTAGCAGCATCAACAAAAGTCACTTGCGACGAAGCAACAGTGATGCCCGAATTAACAGCTGCAGTCCAGTCGTCGGCAGTACAACCCACGTTAACTTGAGCGAATGGGCGCTTAAGAATCACTTCTTTGCTCATATCGCCTGCAACATAAATTTCCTCAGTCTTGAAGAAAGCGTCACGGGTTTCGTCGCTGTTGTAGCCATCATAGCTAATGGTTACGCTCATGTCTTCGCCCACGGTGTAAGCTTCGCAATCATCATCTTGTGCCCAGAAAGCAACCTTGTAAGATTGACCTTTAGCGAGGTTGAGTGTGATGCTGTGACCTGTCTTCAAGTCAGCAATACCTGTTTCAGTAACTTTAGCCTGACCGCTAATAATCTTTCCGTCCTTGTCGAACACACGGTAAATAAGTACATCGGCACCAGTGCCATCGCTGATAGCACGAGTGCGCAGTGCTGCATCAGCTTTCAAATTAAAACTAACCTTGGCGGTATCGCCGATAGAACCGTTCAGTTCCTCATCGGAACACGAGGTGGTAAACATCAGTGTGCATGCAGCCACCATACTTAAAAATAAATGCTTATTCATAACATTTAAAGATTTAATAATAGAAAATAATGAATTATTGATTAATTATTGATTATTGACTGTTTATTGATTAATTATTATATTGTATTCGCCATCGTAATCAGGGTCGATTCCAACATTTCCCTTAGCTTTTTCCATTAAGAACCTGCCTTTCACAATAGTGTGATTGCTGCGTTTTATAGGCACGTTGATTGGGTTAGTAAGCGACACTTGGTCGCCTTTTTCGTTATATATAGCCACCCGCACAGTGATGGTGGTTTCCATGTGGTTTACTATCACATAGTCGAATCCAAGCGATATTTCGTCATCATTGATTTTGTTGAATCGACCTTCAAATGCTACGCCTGTGACCGAATCGACCGGCTTATCGGTGAACATATTATACACATTTGGCATATATCCGCTATAGACGAAAACCACGCGATAGTTACTGAGGTCAACACCGCTTCGGGTGATTTCCTGACCTAAGTCCGTAGGGTTATCGCCGCCTTGGCTTGCCTTGCTTTGTGCTTCGGATTTAAGTTGCACCTCTGATTCCTGCTGCAGAAATTCGCGGAGGTCAGAAGAAACGATTTCATATTTAGCCAACGGACGCTCCATTTTCACCACCACTGGCTCTATGTGGTCGAGCATCGCCACCTGTGCCGTTTCAACTCCTCTAAAAGCATCAACGTGGTCGTTATTGCCTGTATGCGGTTTTAGCATACCGATGTTTGTGAAATCGAATGCATCGTAGAAATATCCGTTGTTGTTTGCCGATTCCACAAAGTCAGCCCAAACCATCACGCTATAGTCACCCGGAGCAATATCTACGACGAAATCGCCATCGTAGCTGCCGACGACATTGCGCACAAACACAAATTCCTTGTACTCCGACGACACCATCGCCCGCGAGCCGCCGGCACAATTGTAGAATCTAATCACATAGTGCATTTGAGCGTTGTTGCTCGGTGCACGGCTTATGGTGCCATTCGAAACGGCATTATTGACGTATTCCGTTTGGGTCATAAAGGTGTCAAACTCAAGTCGCAGCGGCACACTCACCTTGGCATTTTCATCGGGAAACTCATGCACGTCGCACGACACCGCCATAATGCACAGCGTTATAGCAAGCCATAGGCGGCATGCGTAGCGACATATAATATTTAGTATATTGATTAATTGCATAATGGTTTCCGTGTGTTTAGCGTATATCAAAGGAGTAGGCTATCGATAGCGACACTTGGTCGGGTCCGGCATAAGTATGTCGCTCGGTGGCAATCAAAGCTCCATTGCGCCGGTTTATGTATTTATCATGACATAAACGGTAGACGCCAAAACCAAGGGCAAACTCGGCATGCCATCGCCGGTTCTTGCTGATGGGTGTACGATAACCCACCGTTGCGCCTCCGCCCAACGCTGGAGTATGCCCTCCTTTGTCCTGATAACGATATTTCCCTCCAATGGCGAAATTATACCATGCCAAGCCAAAGTGAACGCCGGCGAAGAACCCATTATTTTCGTCGCGAAGCCAATAGCGCAATTCGGGATACAACGAGAATGTGCGGAATTTGGTGGTGGAAGTGAAATAGTTCCAGCCAGAGTAGGAAATCGGCAACGAAACGGAGAATCGCGGCGCCAAATCAATTTCGGCTGCAATATTACCGATAGCCAACAGCCATTCCACAGCGTTAGTCTTGACATACAGTCTGCGTTGCCACTTTTCCGCTTGCATGACAATCGGTTCTTCAATTTCTTGAATAACAGGCTCAGCAACGACTGCCGTATCGGGCTCAACCTCCACAACTTCAGCAACAGGCTCAACCGGAACCGTATCGCAAACAACAACCGAGTCTTGTGCAGGCAGCGGCTCCTGCTTGTAAGTTACAAGCACGGCATAAGCATTTCGCATACGTCTGAAATAGCGATTGTTGATTTGTTGCCACACCTTGCCGCCGTCCAACGCTTTCAACTTCTCAACGCGGTTGTCGATTTGCGTATTTGGCTGATGATAATTGACAAACAAAGGTTCTTCATTCAAGATGGCAAGCACAGTGTCCTTGTGAGGCAAATCGGACGCTTTAATCTGCGATTTCAAATAATTCCACGGTATATAGTTGTCGCTGCGTGTAATCACGCTATCAGGAATATCAACTTGATTGCGCACGAATTTTTCAAGGGCAGCAAGACGTCCCCTTGCCAACCTGCGGTTAAGCTGGTCGCTGCCCTCGGGTGAAGCAGCACCACGGAACGACACCTCAATGATGCTTATTGCATGGTCGTTGCGTACGTTGCGTAAGAAACTAACTATTTCGCGCATACGAGCAGCATTGTCGGAGTATGTAGAATCTAACACAACACTGTTCACACGGAAATCTACACCAATCTCCGTGCGGCATTCTTGCGAATAAGCGATTGCATCAACAAAAAGCAAGATAATAATTAGCGTCAAATTTTTAAAAACAACCATGTTTTTATTTCAAAAGCACAAAAAGTGATTCTATCTTTATGTAATATCTAAGGTTTTGCAAAGGTATAGTTAGTTTTTCGATTCTAAAAACTAATTACACCATATTTTTCTAAAAATATACTAATATTTATTAATTACTGTTTTTTCCTGTTTTCGTCACTTTTTTGGAGAAAAATTTTTATTCGCTGATTTTC
>JBJECZ010000144.1:0-20731 GCA_051871555.1 Muribaculaceae bacterium
TCACATATAGCAGCTGCTGATAGTGCCCCTCGTAGTTGGTGTTGTCGCATTGCGGCACAGTGAGCAGATACGCCTGCAGCAAGCGCAGCATTTCATCTAAGTTTTCGGTATAGACGGCATAAAACATGCGAGCAATTGTTGTCATACCTGTTTCCCACGATGTGTCAACGTAGTTAGGTAAAAGGCTTTCCATTAAGCCTATGCGAATTTCTTGATTAGGAATGTCGAGGGTGTAAATGCGAGTTAGGCGGTTATAGTCCTTAATGGTGACATATCCTGCTTGATATAGCAGAGGAGTGATTGACTTCATGCTCTCGGTTGGCGCATCGAACGCGGCTGCCATTGCCTCGATGCGAGTGATTTGCGAAGGCAATACGTTGAATTCCTTCAGTTTCTCAATCAGGAATGTGGGCGTGCCGCTCTCAAACCAATAACTGTCAATTTTTCTTTTGGCGAAAGCAAGCAGTAGACTGAAAGGATTGAAAATGTCAGGCGAGGGCCAAGTAAAGTGGTATCCGTCGTATTGGTGGCTAAGCTCTTTGATGGCTTCCTCGGTTGTTATTTCTTCTTTAGCCGCCAATTGCTCGATGTAATCGTGCATTTGCGTGAGCATTTCCTCTTTAGTGATTCCGCACACAGCCGCATAATCTTCTTCCATTGAGATGTTTCGCAGATTGTTCAGTTCGCTGAAGATGCTCAGCTGCGAAAACTTGGTGATTCCAGTGATAAAGACGAAACGCAGATATGGGTCGCATGCTTTGAGCGGCGAATAGAAGTTTCGCATCACGTTACGCAATATAGGCAACAAATCTTTGGTATGAGCTACGTCGAGCAATGGAGCATCGTATTCATCAATCAGCACCACAACCTGCTTGCCGGTTTTTGCTGCTACCTCACGAATCAAATTCGCCATTCTCACATTAGGGTCAACATGGTCAGACGACAAGCCGAAACGAGCTTCGTTTTGCTCTAACACATACAGCAAATAGCGTTCTAATTGGGTTTTGTCTAAATGTTTAGCCATAGACAAGTCGAAGCGCAGCACCGGATGTTCGGTCCAGTCCTTTTCAACCGAATCAATATAGGTGCCTTTGAAAAGCTCCTTCTTACCCTCAAAATAGGCTTGGAGAGTGGACACAAGAAGCGACTTGCCGAATCGCCTCGGGCGACTCAGAAAGATGTATTTGCCAAACTCTGTCATTTTGCAGATATATTTGGTTTTATCAACATAGAGGCAGCCTCTGTTAATCACCTCCGAATATGTCTGAATGCCAACCGGCAATCGTTTTAGCTTCATGTCTTCCATATATGCACCTTTTAATACACAAATATACGCAAGTGTTTTGGAATTAAGAAGAAAAGGGTGAAAATTTCGTGGCGTTAATGCTCAAGATAGGGTGCTGTTGCGGGTTGCAAAATTTTGATATATCGGCTTTTTTGCGTAAGTTTGCATAACCATAACTACTCATAAAAACTTATACAATATGAACATTCGAAGCTTATTTAGCGTGGTTTGTGGCATGATTGCAGCCATGTCTATTAACGTGTCGGCGCAGGAAGTCGGCACCGAAGTGCATCGCCGCAGCTCCACCTACGAGTGGCCCACCGACCCGCAGGTGTTGCAGAAACTCGACCAATGGCGCGACTTGAAGTTTGGCGTGATATTCCACTGGGGATTGTATAGCGTGCCCGGCATCGTGGAGAGCTGGAGTATCTGCTCGGAAGACGTCGACTGGATTGGCCGCCGCACCGACATTCCTTACGATGAATACAAGAAATGGTATTTCGGGCTGAAGGACGTGTTCAACCCTGTGAAATTCAACCCCTCGGAGTGGGCTGACATCATGAAAGATGCCGGCATGAAATATATGGTTTTCACCACCAAGCATCACGACGGTTTTTGCATGTACGACTCGAAATACACCGATTTTTCGATAGCCAAAGCAGCATTCCGCAATAATCCGCATCGCGACGTGGCAAAGCACGTGTTTGAGGCGTTCCGCGAGAAAGATTTTTGGATTGGCTGTTATTTCTCGAAACCCGACTGGCATTGCGAGTGGTTCTGGAATCCGAATTACGCTACAGCCAACCGCAATCAGAACTACAAGAAAGACCGTCACCCCGAATGGTGGCAAAACTATAAGAAATTCACCCGCAATCAGCTCACTGAGCTCACCACCAACTATGGCAGTATCGACATTCTGTGGCTCGATGGCGGATGGGTTCGTGGCGACGATGTTGACCTCGACGAGATTCTGGTTGACGCTCGCAAGCGCCATCCGGGACTGATTAGCGTCGACCGTGCTATCCACGGCAAGAACGAGAACTATCAGACTCCCGAGCGCGGCATCCCCGATGTGCAGCTCGACAATCCTTGGGAAAGCTGCATCACCCTGTCGAACGACTGGGGTTGGGTGCCTAATGCGCCATATAAGTCGGCACAGAAGGTAATCAACACGTTGGTTGAAGCCACAGCCAAGGGTGGCGCATTGCTGCTTGGCATCGGTCCTGACGCTCAGGGCACCATCGAGCAGCCCATAGTTGACCGTCTGCAGGTGATAGGCAAATGGCTTCGTGCCAACGGCAAAGCCATCTACGGCACACGCAACGCCAAGCATTATCACGACGGAAATGTGTGGTTCACTGCCGACAAGGACGACACCACCCTCTATGCCATCTATGCTCTGCCCGAGGGCGAAAAGCTGCCTGCCACCATCACTTGGAGCGGCAACGCTCCCCGCGGCTCCGTGAAGCTGCTTGCGTCGGGCAAGGCGCTTAAGACCGTCACCCGCGACGGCAAAACCACCGTTACATTGCCAAAAAACATTGCTCAAGAGCCTGTGGCAATGGTGTTTGCGGTGAAATAATCGCTAATAATCAATATTAACACATAATCAAACAAAACACAAAATGAATATTCGTTGCATTTCAGCTGTGGTTTGCGGCATCGTTGCTGCAATTGGCATTAATGCTTCGGCACAATCGTATGTGCACGAGCAATCGAAAGACTATATTTGGCCAACCGACCCGCAAGTGGTGGAAAAACTTAAAGGATGGCAAGACCTGAAGTTTGGTATATTGCTCCACTGGGGCTTGTATTCGGTTCCCGGCATGGTGGAATCGTGGGCAATCACTTCGGAGGACTGGATTACTCCGCCAAAGGACAAGACCTATGAGGAATACAAGCAATGGTATTGGGGCTTGATTAACGATTTCAACCCTGTGAAATTCAATCCCGAGCAATGGGCGCGCGTGGCAAAGGATGCTGGCATGAAATACGTGATTTTCACCACCAAGCACCACGACGGATTCTGCCTGTGGGACACCAAAACCACCGATTTCAATATCACCAACAGCGGTTTCAAGGGCAATCCGCGCCAAGATGCGTTGCGCTATGTGCTCGACGCCTTCCGCAACGAAGGCCTTATGCCCGGCACCTATTTCTCGAAACCCGACTGGCATAGCGACTACTATTGGTGGACCAAGAAAGCCACGCCGAACCGCAGCCATAACTACAAGATTGAGCAATATCCCGAGCGTTGGGAAAACTATAAGAAGTTTGTCTACAACCAAGTGGAGGAACTGATGAACAACTACGGTCCGGTGGACATTTTGTGGCTCGACGGCGGCTGGTGCACCAAGCCTCGCGAGGACATAAACCTCGACGGCATTGTTGACATGGCACGCAAGGCACAACCCGGCTTGATTGTTGTGGAACGTGCCTGCCCCGGCATTCACGAGAATTATCAGACACCCGAGCAAACCATCCCCGACCATCAGATTCTCAACCCGTGGGAAAGCTGCATCACCCTCACCTACGACTGGGGTTGGACACCACGCAATACCTGGAAGTCGCCTGCCAAGGTGATTTCAATCCTCAGCGAAATCGTGGCTAAGGGCGGTTCGCTGGTGCTTGGCGTTGGTCCTACACCCGAAGGCGAAATCGAGCCGAAGTCGGTTGAAGAACTGAAGATTATAGGCAAATGGCTTCGTGCCAACGGCGAGGCTATTTATGCCACCGTGCCAACTCCTGTTTATCGCAACGACGAGAGCAGCATTTGGTTCACCGGCAACAAGGATGGCAAGACCGTCTACGGCATCGTGCCGCAAAAGGACGACACCCCGTTCCCGGCAACCATCTCGTGGAAAGGCAATGTGCCTGTAAAGGGCAGCAAGATTGTGAACCTTGCCACCAAGAAGTCGTTGAAGTATAAGACTGTCGACGGAGTCACCACCGTAACTCTGCCAAAGGATGCCAATGGCAGCAACGGCGTTGCGTTCAAGATTGTGACAAAGAAATAAATCGCACTAACGATTGAAGCAAGCGGGGAGGCGAGCCTGTGATGAGCGCCTCCCCGCTGAGTTCGTTTATGTAGATGATTACACTTTCTTGCGAGGGAAAGCGTCGATGAAGCTGCCGGGCGTGATGTTGAAGATTTCTACACCCAGGTGGCTGGCATAGCGCGCAACGGTGTGGTAGGAGCGGAATGCCACGTAGAAGCTATAAAGAATTTGGTGAAGCGGGTATTGCATATACTCGGTGTTGACGCGCTGCACCTCTTTTTCGTCTTCCTTGTAGAAATGCGGCTGTATCGACACCACATTGTTTTCGTCGTCAACCGATAGCGTGCGCGTCCACGAATGGTCGGCTCCGGCAATATAGATTGTCCGATAGCCACAAGCAATGGCAATCATGATTGACGGGATGAGCACGTTGCGCGGTCGCGGCATGCCCAAGCAATGCGAGAATGCCCAGTTCTCGAGCCATTCGGCGCCTTCAACCGGCGTGAGATTATAGCGATAGAGTCTCAGACAGGCATTCCCGGCAATTATTCCAGCCACGTCAGACGGCAGCGACACATTCGTTGGCACAAACAGATTCATTGCCCAGTCGACTTGCGAGAGCGCCAGCCACAGGCGTGCCACGTTGGGCTCGTTGATGGCGTGGAAGAAATGAGGGTCGGCAAGCACATAATGCGTTGGTTGCAGGCTGGCGAATGCCGGTGCGTTGGCGGCAAAATTCACTGCCAGACGGTGGTGTTGCATAAGGAAATCGCTCGATTGGGCAATGGTTTCGTTGAGCGACGGTCCGTTGCCGAGAATCACCATACGTGCACCGGCATCGGCACGAGGCATGGTGACGCGTTTGCTCGACAGTATTGCAATCTTGGCAATGCTCATGGTGGTGTCGGCAGCAGTTTTAAGCATTTTGCTGAGTCGGTCGAGGGTTTTCATAATTGAGCGATTTTTTGGAGGTGATGATTAATCAGGTTGTATAGTAATCACAGTTGGCTACTATTGCATGCATGCCAACTGCGTGCGGTAGCAAACAATAAGCGTGGCAGCGAGCAGCAGCGTGTAGGCAACGACAAAGATAATAAAATTCTTTCGATAGTGTCGCTCTCGCAGCGTTGCGACTGCGAATATTGCCATAGGAACCATTAGCGGCTGAAACGGCAGCATGTAGCGCGACACCGAGCCTGCGGCAATGAAGGCAGGCACGGCAAAGCAGAATGCCACCCATAGCGGAAAGCATCCCAGCGATGTTTTCTTTCGCCAGCTCATCCAACCCAGGTAGTAGAGCGTTAAACCGCCGATGGCATACCATGTCAGAGCGATGCGCGGCACCAGTTCGCCGAGGGTGACGTCGCCCATAATCCAGGGGAACGGAATGACAAACTGCACAGCGCAAAGCAGTGGCAATAGCAGCGCCCGTCGCCATAGGCTTAGGCTGAAATAGTCGCCCACGATGTTGGCAAGCGGCTCTTGATTGGCTCCGATAATGAATTGGTTGGATATTTCTGCCGACTTGTTGGAGTCGAAATACATGCCGTAGTGGTTGAACGACAGAGCATGGCCGAGCTCGTTTGCTGCATAATAAATTACAGCTCCCAGCGTCAACATGGCAAGCGCATTGCGCCATTGTGAGCGATTGCCGACCCCGATGAACAGCACCCCTGCGAGCATCATCACCGAATAGGTGGTGCGAGTCATGGCCACAACGGTGATACCCAGTACAAACAGCGCAATCGGGCGCCATGCAAGGTTATTGCTGTTGAGCCGGTTGAGTGAAGTGAGTGAAAGAGCGCATAGCATCACGCCAAAATAGGTGAGCGGCTCTTTTAGCATCTGTGTGCCGTGCGACAGGAAGAAGAACAGCGATGCAGTCATTGCCATTGCCAACGACGCCACTTGGCGGCGGCTCATGCTGGTGCGCCCGTCGAGCATGCTTGAGGCAAGCGAGCCCGTTAGCACAATGGTGGCAAGCGTGAGCATCATGTTCATCGCCAGCGGCGGCACAATGCCAATGCCAAACACCTTCCACAGCAGCACAGTGATTAGCGGCAATCCGGGGAATGGGTCGACGGCATTGCCGGTGCTCTGGTGGTGGAAAATCTGCAAGGCATAATTGTAGTAGCGAGCGGCATCGTTCCACAATGCCGGGTTTGACAGCGATGCGCCTACGTTCACCGTAGCCCGAGCGATGTAGTTGATGCCCAACACAATCAGCACCAGCCATGCCCATGACAAAGCAGCCACGCCCAAGGTGGAGCAGTTGCTCATGCGCGAATAGGCAAAGCGCGGCACAAGATAAGCGACAGTGAATCCCGCAGCAACGGTGGCGGCATCGCGTAGCGCAAAGTGATAGGTTGACAGTAGTATTAGCGCAATAAACACCGCGGCTTCGACAAAAATTATTTTTTGAGAAACCTTCATATCTGCAAAGGTAGTGTTTTTTTGCGTATATTTGTGGGCGTAATTACAATTTTACCCAAGTAATAATTATTTTTGCAACTTGCTAAACCCTGGTTCAAAAAAACGTATGGCAGAAAAATCAAACGGCAAGATACGCTTGGATGTGGGTGAGGTGCTGCGGAAAATAAAAATTATGGAAACTGACATACAAAAACTTATCGGAGAAGCCACTGCTTACGAAAAAAAAGAACAGGTTGAGGCAAAACGCCCCAAAAGTTGGCTGAAGAGTGTATCTGCTTTTGCAAATGGCGAGGGCGGGATGGTGGTGTTTGGTGTGTCGGATGATGGTGAGATTATAGGCTTGGACGATGCCGAGCGAGATGGCGAAATCATCAGCGAACAAATAAAAGCGAAACTTGACCCGGTGCCAAATGTCGTGTTGGAATATAAACTTGTTGAAGGCGCGATGTTGATAGTTTTGAATGTTAGGGCAGGTGATGAAACGCCGTATTATTACATAGGCGACAAACAACGTATCGCATACATTCGCATAGGCAACGAGTCGGTTGTGGCCGACCGTACACAGTTGCGTAATCTTGTAATGAAAGGTACAGGGCGCTCTTACGATACTCTTCCATCGCATTATCGTTTCGAGGATATGTCTTTCACCAGATTAAAATCTATTCTTTTCAAGCGCCTCAACCGCTCATTTGAAGACAGCGAATATATATCGTGGGGAATAGTTGGCGAGGACGGAAGGTTGACAAATGCGGGTGCGTTGGTAGCGGATGACTCCCCAATCCGCCACTCTCGCGTGTTTTGCACTCGGTGGAATGGGTTGACTATGACCAGTGGAATGGGCGAAGCCGTTGACGATGTCGAACTGGAGGGGTGTGTTGTTGGGCAACTGCAGGATGCTGTGGCTTTTGTTAGGAACAACTCGCATAAAAAATGGTGGAAGGAGGATGACCACAGAGAAGAGCTTCCCGACTACCCAGAACGTGCGGTGACCGAGAGCATTGCAAACGCAATTATTCACCGTAGCTATATGGAGATAGGTAGCGAAGTGCATATCGACATGTTTGACGACCGCATAGAAATTTATTCGCCTGGTGGCATGGTGGATGGTAGGTTGATACAGCAACTTAATCCTCTAACTGTTCCATCAAAGCGTAGAAATCCGTTGCTTGCCGACATATTCAGTCGCCTTGACTTGATGGAACGCCGAGGTAGTGGCATGAAGAAAATCATTAATGCCTACAAGCGATATGAAGGTTTGCCAAATTATCGCGCTCCTGAGTTTTTCTCCAGCGCAATGGAGTTTCATGTCACATTGTGGAATCTTAATTACGAACAGTTCACCAAAGAGTTCCTAAAAGAGGAAAAACAATTCCTAAAAGAGGTCACTAAAGAGGGTGAAGAGTTCACCAAAGGGAACAAAGAGTTCCTAAAAGAGGAAAAACAGTTCCTAAAAAAACGTAAAGAGTTCCTAAAAGCCCAACGTGGCATTTACAAAATAATACTGTTGAATCCTCATTCCACAATAGCCCAAATGTCAGAAAAGCTTAATCTCTCTGACAGGCAAATACGCAAATATATCAAGCGCCTTACTACGATGAACTTGATTGTTCGTGAAGGTGGACGAAAGATAGGCGTTTGGCGAATAATAGACAAGGACTACGAAAGTATTTTTGACAAAGATAACAAAGAAGAAAAGGTATAATGCAAGATATGTCAACAGCTGATAATGGCGAGATACGCTTGGATGTGGGTGAGGTGCTGCGGAAAAAGATGCCGCGGCACTACAAGTTTGTGCCACGGTTTGTGGTGAACGCTCTGGCGCGGCTTATCTGCCAGGATGAGCTGAACGAGATTGCCCGGCTGCATGGCGCCAAGCGTGGCGTGGAGTTTGCCGACGGCGTTCTCGACTATCTTGGCGTTAAGGTTCGCGTTGAGGGTGCGGAGAATTTGCCCGAGCCGGAGGCGGCACGGCGGTGCGTGTTTGTGTGCAATCACCCTATGGGCGGGTTGGACGGCATAGCCATCATTTCGCATATCGGAAAGCATTATGGCGGCAAGATTCGCTTTTTGGTGAACGATTTGCTCATGGCGGTGACGCCGCTTGCCGACGTGTTTTTGCCCATCAACAAGTTCGGCCGGCAGTCTCGCTCGGCAGCGCAAAGCATCGACGAGGCATATCGCAGCGAGGTGCAGATGCTCACGTTTCCGGCGGGATTGTGCTCGCGGCTGATGGACGACGGCGAAATCGCCGATTTGGCTTGGCAGAAATCGTTTGTGGTGAAGGCTGCCGAATATGGGCGCGATGTGGTGCCGATGTGTTTCGACGGCGAGAATTCGCGGTTGTTCTATCGTGTGGCGCGGTGGCGCAAACGCATGAACATCGGGTTCAACATTGAGATGCTGTTGCTGCCGCGAGAGATGATGAAGTGCCGCGGCAAGGAATTTGTGCTGCGCATAGGCAAACCGATTGTTTGTGGTGAAATCAACGCGAGCGAGCCGGCGGCTGAGGTGGAGCGGATAAGGGGAAAATGCTACGGATTGCGTGGCAAATGAAAAATCAGTGGGATATTGCAAATAAAAAATGGAACAATAGTAATATGAAAGCGATTATAAAAGAAGTTGATGTGGCATTGCTTGAGCAGGAATTGACCAAGGAGAGGTTTTTGCGTCACACCAACAAAGGAGGCAACGAGATATATGTGGTGAATGCCTTTAATGCTCCCAACGTGATGCGCGAGATAGGGCGGCTGCGCGAGATTGCCTTCCGCACGGCAGGAGGCGGCACCGGTAAGGCTTGCGATATCGACGAGTTCGACACTATGGATGTGCCGTGCCAGCAGCTGTTGGTGTGGAATCCTGAGCATCGCGAGATTGTGGGCGGCTATCGCTTTATATTGGGCGAGAATGTGGCATTGAATAGCGACGGTTCGCCACGCATAGCCACATCGCACATGTTCAGGTTTTCCGACGAGTTCATGCAGGATTATTTGCCAAAGACGCTCGAACTTGGACGCTCGTTTGTGCGGCTGGAGTATCAGTCAACCAAGGCTGGCGTTAGAGCCATATATGCACTCGACAACTTGTGGGATGGCATTGGCGCACTCACGGTGGTATATCCGCAGATAAAATATCTGTTTGGAAAGGTGACCATGTATCCTAATTATTCACAACTTTGCCGCGACATGATATTGTATTTTCTGAATCATTATTTCCCCGACAACGAGCATTTGGTGACGCCCATCACGCCTGTGAAGCTGGCGCATGATGAGGAGTGGCTGAAGGAGAAATTTGTGAACAACAATTTTGCCGAGGATTATCGACGGCTTAACCATATGGTGCGCAACGAGGGCTTTAATATTCCGCCGTTGGTGCATGCCTACATGTGCTTGTCGCCCACAATGCGCATGTTTGGCACGGCGGTGAACGATGAGTTTGGCAATGTGGAGGAGAGCGGAATAATGATTTCGGTGGGCGAAATCACCAAAGAAAAAATCGGGCGGCATGTGAATACTTTTGAGCAAAGCCTCGAGTTTAAAGGTTGAATGCTGCCATACGTTATATGATTTATTATGAAAATAAGATATGGATTTTTATGGTTTTTGGTGGCACTGACTGCTGTGGTTGGCTCGGCGCAGGGCATTAACTATGAGGCAGGAATCACGTTGAATGTGAGCGACGGAGCATTGGCGCCATATTATGTGGCATCGAACCGCTACGGCACGCTCACTCAAGGCAAATCGGCATTGGCTGAAGCCGCAGTATGGCAGGCGATGGACACCACCAAGCGTTTCAGCTACGGCTTTGGTGCCGAATTGTGGGCTGGATGGACATCGAGCGCCGATTACAGCCGTTATAATGTTGCTGACGCCATATGGCGCGCTAATGCACAGCATCCCTCGCGCACATGGGTGCAGCAGCTATATGCCGAGGTTAAATATCGCAGTGTATATGCCGTGCTTGGGCAAAAGGAGCACCGCAATGCCATCACCGATGCGGCTTTAAGCAGCGGCGACATGACGCTTTCGGGCAATGCACGCCCTATGCCGGGCTTGCGAATGGGGTTTGTCGACTTTCAGGACATACCGTTCACCAACGGTTGGGTGCAGATTGAAGGCGAAGTGGGGTATTATAAAAGTGTGCAAGATTCGTGGCTTGAGAATCACTATAACTACTACAACAGTTTCATCACCACCGACACTTGGTTCAACTATAAGCGCTGCTACTTCCGCACCAAGCCCGGCGAAAGGCTGTCGGTGACGGTGGGCATGCAGGCATCGTGCCAGTTTGCCGGCAGACGGGAGATGTATGCAGCCGGCAAGATGTTTTTCTCTGAGGAGAATAAAGCCACATTCAAGACATTTTGGAAAGCTTTTCTGCCAAGCAGCGGCTCTGACGGAAGCAGCGGTGGTGACAAAGCATACTACGAGGGCAATCATTTAGGCTCGTGGGACTTGGCGGTGCGCTATAGGCTTGACGGCGGCAAGCAACTGAGGGCTTACTATCAAAGCCCGTTTGAGGACGGCTCGGGAATAGGCAAACTCAACGGTTGGGATGGGCTGTATGGCTTGGAATATCGCACCGAGGACCGTGCGCTGGTGACCGGTGCGGTGGTTGAATATCTCGACCTCATGAACCAAAGCGGACCGATGCATTGGGCTCCGGGCGACTTCCCCGGCACGCCGATAGTCGACGAGGCAACCGGTGCCGACAACTATTACAACAACTACTACTTCAATGGTTACAGCGAGTTGGGCATGTCGATTGGTTCGCCTATGCTGAAATCCACGCTCTACAACCGCGATGGATATCTCTCATTCACCGACAACCGCCTGCGTGGCTTTCACGTTGCTGTCACGGGCTATGTTTTGCCCGAGTTGAGCTATCGGCTCATGGGGTCGTATCGCAAATCGAGTGGCGCCGTGTTTGTGCCTGCGGTTGTAAAGCGCGAAGCCACTTCGGTGATGGTTGAAGGCTCGTACGACGCGCACAGACTGCTGCCGGGGCTGAGCGTGACGGCGCAGGTGGCACTTGACCGTGGCTCGCTGTATGGCAACAACGTGGGCGCCGTGGTGGCTGTGAGGTATTGTGGCAGAATTGGTAAATAACTTAACTGAAGATAAATGAAACAGATAGCAAAAAATATGATATTGCTTGCTGCGCTACTCGTTGTGGCATCGTGCACCACTAATAACGGCGACATCGGTCCGTGGTTCGGCACGTGGCGCGTAACTGATATCACCACCGACGGGGTGGCTGATGCTGATTATCAGGGCAATATGTTCTTTAAATTCCAAAGTACGGTGTTTGAGATGCTGCTTGTGCACGACGACCACAGCACCGAGAACCGCTTCGGCATATGGAACGACGATGGTAAGGGCAATCTGACGGTGAGCTTCCCCGATGCGAAATACGAACCGCTTCCCCAAAGCCACATGATGGCAGAGCAGAATGTGCTCACGTTCAACGGCGTGCAGTCGTCGGGATTCGTGCTTAGGCTTGATTCGCCCGACGGCCATGTCTACACTTATCGGCTCGTGAAGTGGTAGGATAAACAAGTCGGTCATCTATTTGCAAACATCGGCTATAAATAGTAACTTTGCACAGCGAAAACATTAGTAATTAATTATTTCAATAATATTTCATTCGATGAATTTTGTAAAAGAACTTGAATGGCGTGGCATGATTAACAACATGATGCCGGGCACAGAAGAACAACTTGAAAAAGAACTTACATCGGCTTATCTTGGCATCGACCCTACTGCCGATTCACTACATATTGGTCACTTGGTTGGCGTGATGATGCTTCGTCACCTGCAGCGTTCGGGCCACCGCCCAATCGCCCTTATCGGCGGCGCTACGGGTATGATTGGCGACCCTTCGATGAAGAGTCAGGAGCGTGTGCTCATCGACGAGGACACCCTTCGCCACAATCAGGAGTGCATCAAGGCTCAATTGGCTAAATTCCTTGATTTCGACAGCGATGCACCTAATGCAGCCGTGCTGGTGAACAACTACGACTGGATGAAAGGCTATGGATTCCTTAACTTCATACGCGACATCGGCAAGCACATCACTGTGAACTATATGATGGCAAAGGATTCGGTGAAAAAGCGTCTTGCCGCTAATGCCGACCATGGCATGTCGTTCACCGAGTTCTCCTATCAGCTGCTTCAGGGCTACGACTTCTTGCACCTCTATCGCGAATATGGCTGCCGCCTGCAGCTTGGCGGTAGCGACCAATGGGGCAACATCACCACCGGCACCGAGCTGATTCGCCGCGTTGAAGGCGGCGAGGCTTACGCCCTCACTTGCCCGCTCATCACCAAAGCCGACGGCGGCAAGTTCGGCAAAACCGAAAGCGGCAACGTATGGCTCGACCCTAAGCGCACTTCGCCGTATAAGTTCTATCAGTTCTGGCTGAACGTGAGCGACGCCGATGCCGAAAAATACATCAAGATTTTCACTTCGCTCACCCGTGAAGAGATAGAAGGCCTTGTTGCCGAACAGGCAGCCGACCCAAGCCAGCGTCCGTTGCAAAAGCGTCTGGCCAAGGAAATCACCACCATGGTGCACAGCGCAGCCGACTACGAGGCAGCTGTTGAAGCTTCGCAAATTCTGTTCTCAAACAAGGCTCAAGATATTCTGCACCGCATCGACGAGGATACATTGCTGTCGGTGTTTGAAGGCGTTCCACAATTTGAGGTCGGCAAAGACGTAATCGAAGCAGGCATCCCTGCCATCGAGCTGCTTGCCGGCGCAACTGCAGTGTTTGCCTCGAAAGGCGAGATGCGCAAGCTCACCCAGGGCGGCGGCGTGTCGGTGAACAAAGAGAAGCTCACCGATGCCAATGCAGTGATAGGCACCGAGCATCTGCTGAACGGGAAATACATACTTGCACAACGCGGAAAGAAAAATTATTACCTGATAATTGCAAAATAAGGCGAAAAAATTTGCACAAATGGTTTTTTACGCTTAAATTTGCACTCGCAAATGAGACGATGAGTCTTGCTTGTTAAGATTGTCTTATGGTGTAATGGTAGCACTGCAGTTTTTGGTTCTGCCTGTCGAGGTTCGAATCCTCGTAAGACAACGGTGAAGGAGCAGCCACATTGGCTGCTCTTTTGCGTTTATTGCGATTGCATGATTTTAGCCTGTTCCCGAAAGTTTTTTTTGCGGGTTGTGGCAAATTTATGATGCCTATAGGGTGTTGATAATCATATAAATGATTATCTTTGTAGGGCAAACAAGTGATATATGCACATATATCAACGAAAAACGAGGTTACTTACTAACGCTTATGACTACTGTGATAGTGCCATTCGCTGGCGTAATAACCTTGCTACATATTCTTATGATACGTCGTCTCATCAAGGAGGCGATGACCCCAAGAATTGTGTAAAACTGCTTTCGCATAACGTAGAACAATACGTCAATAACAGACTATGAATTTATTGAAAAGAATACCCGACCGCCCGGTGGCTAACTGGTTGATAATGCTGGTGATGGCAACAGCGATAATGATGCTGCTGTCGCGCGACTCATACCTCTACTTGCTCGGTCCGCGCTGCGACTCGGCGTGGTTCTTTATGTGTGGCAAGGCGTGGATGAACGGCATGGTTCCGTACGTCGACTTTGCCGACAGCAAAGGCCCGCTGTTGTGGCTCATCTACGGCGTGGGCTATCTGCTGAGTCATTACGACTATCACGGTGTGTTCTGGGTGTCGGTGGTGGTATATTCGTTCACATTCTATTTCCTGTTTAAAACTGCACGCATATTCGTTGAGCACCGCAGCCAAGCCATATTGGCGGTGTTGATGACGTCGGTAGTGATTTTCAACCCTATCACACACGACGAAACGCGTGCCGAAGATTTCGGCATGTTTTTCACAGCCCTATCGCTGTGGCAGTTGTGCCGGATGTTATATGCCGAGCATAATGAGCGCGACGAGCGGAATGCATTTTTTGCCTTTGGCATATCGCTTGCCGGCACATTGCTGATAAAATACAACATCACAGCCATGTGCTGCATCTTCCCTGCAATAGGGCTATATTACATGCTGCGTGAGCGCCACCCGGTGTGGCGGCCGCTGGTCGCCTGCGCAGCCGGCTTCGCTGCCCTCGCCCTGCCGTTCCTCATCTACTTCCTCATCCAAGGCAACTTCTCTGCCTTCATCCAGGAATACTTCATCAACACCCTGCAAACGATAGAGAATAAGGATAGCTCACCTATGCTAAATAGGATGAAAAATAATGTGCTAATTTTCATCTTTGAGCGTAGGGTTTCTGTGTTTGTGCAATTTATGATTGTGTTTGTGTCCTTCTTCTCGTGGAAAGACAAAAAAACAATGTTTATTATTGCGCTTTCGTTTTTCACAATTATTTGTATTGTTTCACGTGGCTATTACTACTATTATTATCTTTGCTCTTTGTTTGTAGTTTATGGATTCTGTGTTATATCCCAGCTAATTGCAAACAGGAAAGTAGGCAGAATTTCGATTGTTGCATTAGTGTGTGCATATTATGCCGTTATGGTTTATCGTGAGAGCCATCATCCTTGGTGGGGAGGCAATAAAGTTATGGAACTGCAGATTAATGAAATAGAGAATTTGATATCGAGAATAGAAAATCCACGTGTTTTGAATTTTGCAGTGGAAAGAGGGTATGGAATAAAATCGAACATCCTGCCAGCTACAAGATATTGGTCGAGACAGATTGGACAAACAAAAGAAATGTTGAGGATGTCGCAGATGGATATAAACAATAGTGATGTGGTAACAACGGATAATTGGGCGTCTGATTCTGTTGAAATACGCAAATATGTGTTGGAAAATGGATTTCGGTTGGTTTATCGTTTCCAAACAACACCCTCTCCAAACGATTTTGTCAATATTTATATGAGAGAATAATTCACCCTTATGCAATCCGAATCGTTAGTCGCTTTATATTTTGGCAGAAAACAAGAATACATACTCATCTGACAATCGTCGCATTGCAAAGAACACCTTGATGCTTTATTTCAGGATGTTTATAACGATGCTTGTGGGGTTATATACTTCGCGGGTGTTCCTTAGTGCGCTTGGCTTTGACGATTATGGTATCTATAATGTTGTGGCGGGTGTAATTGGGATGATGGGTGTCGTTACCGGCCTTTTGTCTCAGGGTACGATGCGGTTTCTCACTTTTTCAATAGGTCGTGATTCTTTGGAATTGCAAAAAAAGACATTCTCGGCATTGGTTACGATACATATAGTTATGTCAATGATTGTTGTATTACTTGGAGAAACTATTGGATTGTGGTTTTTAAATAAATATATCGTTTTTGATGTAGAGAGAAGAGGTATTGTTAATTTTGTCTACCAGTTGACCTTGATTGGCGCATGTATAGGTGTCATACAGGTTCCGTTTAATACATCAATAATTTCTAAAGAAAAGCTGAACATTTATGCATACATAAGCATTTATGACGTGGTTGTAAAGTTACTTATAGTATTTGTCCTTTTTTATGTTGATTATGATAAGTTAAAAATGTATTCAATGATGCTTTTGCTATCATCAATAACAACACTATATATATATATATATTATTGCAAAATAAACTTTGATTTCTGCAGATATAAGTTTTTTTTGACAGAGTATTATATAAAAAAATGCTTGATTATGTTGGTTGGAATTCGATAGGCGTAGTCGCATTTGCATTAAAGAACCAGGGCCTTGTTGTGTTACTTAATATTTCTTTTGGCCCTGTTGTAAATGCCGCGTATGCTATTGGCAACACGATTTCGAATATGGTGAACCAGTTTATTAGCAGTTTTCAAACGGCTGTTAATCCACAAGTAATTAAAATGTATGCAGTTGGGAATGTAGACCGCACTAATGAGCTTATTACTGATAATGCCAAGTTTTCGTCGTATTTGCTGCTATTGTTTGCAGTGCCATTGTTTATCGAAATGGAAGATGTGCTTACTCTTTGGCTTGGAGAATACCCAGAGTATACTTTAGAGTTTAGCAGGCTTGTATTGATACAACTAATGTTTCAAGCGATTGATCATCCTGTTGGCTATGGTATTCATGCTGTTGGAAAAATGAAATTGCCAAATCTCACATCATCGTTTATATATATGTTGATATTGCCAATATGCTATGTAGCGATAAAGTTCGGAGCAAATCCAACAGCTATGTGTTTGTTGTCAATTTGCGTGTATCCATTAGTTTTTGTTTGTGATATATTGATTTTACGACATTTTACAAGAATATCTATATCAAAGTTTCTGAAAGAAGTGCCTTTGAAAACGATGTTGATAATTGCTGCTACTGCCATATTGCCTGTTTTCATTCATCTTAATATGGAAAGTGGTTTTGTGCGATTGTTTGCTGTGTGTTTTGCCTCACTTATGATTTCGTCTTTCCTAATATATAGATTTGGTTTAGGGACAGAGGCTCGCGAGCAATTACTTTCATTTATTAAGTCTCGATTGCAAAGAAGATGAGTTGCCCAAGATTTTCATTTGTCCTGCCTGCATATAAGGGGCGATATTTAGCCGAATCAATACAAAGCATTTTGGCCCAAACTGTCGCTGATTTCGAGTTGGTGATAGTGAACGACTGTTCTCCCGACGATATTGCCGGCATTATGGCAGATAATAAGGATGCTCGTATACGTTATTATGAGAACGAGCGAAACATAGGCGGCACCGACTTGGTGGCACAGTGGAACAAATGCTTGAGTTATGCCAGTGGAGAATATGTGATTCTTGCCACCGATGACGACATTTACGAACCAAATTTCCTTGAATCCTTTGTCCCCTTGATAGAAAAATATCCCGAAGTCGGAGTTTTCCGCGCCAGAATAATGAGCATTGACGATTCGGGCACTGTAAAATACCTTGACAAGTGTTATAAAGAGTATTTGAGGCAAGAAGAATTTTGTTTCCATTTATTGCAAGGAATACAAGGTGGTATTCCTCAAAATATATTTAATCGTAAAATACTTGCCAGTAACGGAGGTTTTGTGTCATTTCCTCTTGCTTGGGGGAGTGATGACGCTACTATATTGATGATGTCAAAGAGGGGAATTGTACATTCACAAGATTATTTGGTAAAGTTTAGGTGGTCATATTTAAACATTTCAAGTGATCATGCTTTGAATACCTCTTTGGTTAAGCTTGAAGCCCGTTTACAATTCTGTGTTTTTGTGGGAAAGGAGGTTTTCAAGATGGATTTTCAAAAGAACGATTTGGGAAACTTTTTGAGAAATCAGATACTCGGCAATCTCAAAAACTTACAGAAAGTGATTGTTATTAAGGCTTGCCGAGAAGTGTCATTTAGAGGCTTTTTATCAGCATTAAATATGGTTAGAAAATGTGAGTTGTTTTCTGTTAAGGATATAATATCAATAATATATCATAGCTTATGAAGTTATCAATTATAACCATCAACTATAATAATCGTGAAGGATTGTGGCGCACCATTAAAAGCGTTGTGAATCAGACTTGTCGCGATTTTGAATATATCATAATTGACGGCGGCAGCGACGATGGCAGCGTGGATGTTATTAAGCAATATGCCGACCAAATAGATTATTGGGTGAGCGAACCAGATAAAGGCATCTATAACGCTATGAACAAGGGCGTTGCAGTGGCAAAAGGTGAGTATTGCCTGTTTATGAATTCGGGTGATTGTATGTATAATAATAGCGTGATTGGCGATGTGCTTTCGCAGGGCTTAGATGCTGATGTGGTTTGTGGGGATACTATTCGGGATAATGTGGTTGGAAAGAGTGAAGATAAGATAACGATGTTAAATTTGTTGTCACATACACTTGCACACCAAGCATCGTTTATTAAGACAGCAATGCTTAGGAGTAATAAATACGATGAGAATTTACGAATTGTATCAGATTGGAAATTTTTCTTTGAAGAATTCCTGTTTAGTGGTGTATCATATCGGCATATTAACTATGTTGTTGCGGTTTTTGACATGACAGGAATTAGCATGATGAATCAGGAGAAATTATTTAGAGAGCGGGAGCTAGTGCTGCAAAGTTTCTTTCCAAAACCTGTTTTAGTCGAGGTTAGGAAGTTTTTTGGAGAAACTGATGAATACTATAAATTATTTGTTAGTATAGGAGAGTCTCCAAATAAATGGCGTTTTTATAATTGTGTGGTTGCCATTTTGAAATGTGTGTTCTTTTGGAAAGGATGGGTTAAAGGATTAAAAATGCATAGAACATGATGAAAACAGTTGATATATTAATATGTACTCTTGACGAGGGCATTTATAGTGCCCAAAATGTGGTTGGTGAAAGAAGAGATAATATTAGGTACATTATATCATGGCAAAGATTATCGTCTACACAGATAGAAGTGCCAGAGAAATTTATAAACAGAGATGATGTATTTATTTATGAGCTATCGGGTAAAGGATTAAGCAGAAATAGAAATAATGCATTAAGATATGCAGAGTCCGACATTTGCATCATAGCAGATGATGATGTCGAGTATGATTTTGATAAACTTCAAGAGTTGGTTAATTATTATGAATCTAATCCGGAGATTGATTTAATAACATTCAAATATCGGACAAAGTGTAATGGGAAACAGTATCCAGTTGGGAGTTTTGATTTAAGAAATAAACCAAACAACTTTAATATCTCATCAATAGAAATCTCTTTCAAAAGAAAATCCGTTCAAGGGAGGATTTTTTTTAATGAACTTCTTGGGTTAGGATCTCCAAAAGCAGGTGCAGGAGAGGATAATATTTTCATATTAGATTGTTTGGATTCTGGTTTGAAATGCTGTTATTTGCCTATTACTGTTGTCACGCATAATGATTCAACCACTGGTGTCCGTGATGGGGGTAAAGAGCGTGTGATATTTTCAAGAGGAATTTTAACAAGAATAATGCATCCTAGAACATATCCGTTTTATTATATATACTTGGCAAGGTCAATCGTGATTAATCATAAAGTGCCTTTCCTATCGACTATAACGACTCTTTTTAAAGGGGGCATTTATGCAAAAAAGAATAATATGGTCAAGTATGATATAAAAAAGATTTTTATAGATGAGGGGAATTGATTGTGGAATAAGTGTGTCACTTTTCGCGGTTTCTTGACTATGATAAGTTTGTTGAGCGCATAAACTATTTGATTGAAAATCCTGAAACGAGGAAATCAATGGGTAAAAAGGCGCAAACCAATATACAACGATATGGATTAGAAAATATAATGCCTCAATGGGTGAAACTTTTTGAAGAATGAAAACACTTTTATCAATCATTGTTCCGGTTTATAATGCCGAGAAGTGGCTACGCAGATGCGTCGACTCGCTGTTGGACCAAGAATTGCCGTCAGAGGATTATGAAATAATTCTTGTGGACGATGGCAGCAAGGACGCCTCGCCGCAGATTTGCGATGAATATGCTGCTGCTAATTCTGGGCTGGTGCGTGTGATTCACCAACCAAATGGTGGAGTGAGCATGGCGCGAAATGCGGGGCTCGATGCTGCCGTAGGTGATTATGTGATGTTTGTTGATGCTGATGACTATATCGAGCCGAACTGCCTGCATAAAATTGTGGAACAGGTTTATAAAAGCAATGCCGAAGTTTTGTTTTATAAGCATAGGGTTATAACTGAGCACTCGGAACGAATTGATAATAGCGTACCGGTTGGCATTACTGAAATAGACATTTGTACAGGCGAGTATTATATGCTGAATGGTGGTGATGTAGGCTCAATTTGGCGAAGTTTGTACTCTCGAGATGTGATTGAGAGCCTAAAATTACGTTTCTATCCGAATATTACTCATCAGGATGTGCTGTTTAATTTTCAGATATTGCCTTTTGTGGAAAGGATTGCATTTTGCGATGCCGTAGTTTACGACTATATATATGAGGGAGAATCGCTTACTCGCACCAAATCGGTGGAAAAAAGTCGGATTTCAGCCGTTATTCTCTTCCTTTGCCGTTGCGGCGATTAACAGCACATCGATGTCCTCGCGTGAGAGTTTATATACC
>JBJECZ010000145.1:0-20668 GCA_051871555.1 Muribaculaceae bacterium
ATTGTTACCTGTAATCGCCTTCTTGCCTGTAATTTGACAAACTTTTGACATGGCTATTAACTTTATATTTTTTATTTATTCTTATTATTTCATTTCGTGCCGGCAGAGTGCAAAGTACACAATCAGTGTGAGAGGCTGTTCACCCAGCTGCTCATCTTAACTGCTACTTTTCTTCGCAGTAGCGCAATATTCATAAGGCGATGGTCGTCCACCACCCGTTACAATATCGTCCTACGCTTTTTGCAGAGGCTTAAGCATCATCGCTCTGCAACGAAGTTTCAACGATTAGAGTCACAGAACATGACTGAAGGAATGTAGTCGTTGTACTGCTGCCCCGAAATGTGGTGCAAAGTTAATAATTATTTTCCACTCCACCAACCTATCAATCAACAATTTTGCACTCCTAAAGCCATGAAATGCCTATTTTTTGCCTTATTTTAAGCATCATGGCATTTTTTAGCGAGTGCGAGTCGGCTTCGAAAGGCGTTATTCGTTGAGCAGGAGCTTGATGAGCATAAGGGTGACGTGGGTGGTGGCGCGGTCAATCACGCGGGCGCGGTCGCCGGGAAATTGGCGACATTCGGTCACCAAACGGTCGCCATATTTTGCTGCCATCCACACGGTGCCGACGGGTTTGCCGGGAACGGCACCGCCAGGACCGGCTATACCGGAGGTTGCCATGGCGCAATCGGTGCCAAGCAAGCGTGCCACGCCTTGGCTCATCTGCTTCACGGTGGGTTCGCTCACGGCGCCAACGCTATCGAGCACTTCGCGCTCAACGCCCAGCACGTTCATCTTCACCTCGTTGCAATACGACACCACCGAACCGATGAAATACTGCGAGCTGCCGGCAATGGCGGTGATGGTGTGCGCTACGTTGCCGCCCGTGCAACTTTCGGCTGTCGACACGGTGAGCCCACGCTCACGAAGCAAGTCGCCAAGTAATTCAGCCGGCATTTTATCTTCTTTTGCTATGATGTGTTTGCCCAACAGCTCACACAGCTGAGCCTCAAGCGAATCCATTGCTTGGGTGAGCGCCACCTTATCGGCATGTATGCCCGACAGGCGCAAACGAATGATGCCCGGCTTAGGCAAATATGCCAGATGCACGAAATCGGGCATTTGCTCCTCGAACTGCGCAAGAGTGAGTGCCAGCACACTTTCCGAGAAGTCAATCACCACAAATGTGCGATACTCCACCTCTACATCGCTCATGAAGTGCTTCACCAACTTTGGAATGACGGCTGAGCGCATCATGGCTTCGGTTTCGAACGGCACACCCGGCATTGACACCAGCACCTTTCCGTCGCGCTCAAACCACATAAGCGGTGCGGTGCCTACGGTGTTCTGAATCACTTGGCACGACGAGGGCACCATGGCTTGATTGTGGTTTAGCGGATTCATCTGCAAACCGCGTTTGCCTAGCACCTCCTCCACGTTGCGCAGGGTGGCTTCGCTGAGCACCATCTCGCCGCCAAAATATCGGCAAAGAGTTGCCTTAGTGATGTCGTCTTTGGTCGGACCCAAGCCGCCGGTCATCAGTACCACATCGGTGTCGGCAAAAGCCTGGTCGATGGCGCGAGTGATTTCATGGGCATCGTCAGCCACCACCTTCACGCTCTGCGCCGTCCATCCGTATGGACGCAGATGACGTGCTATCCAGCCGGAATTTGTGTCGACAACCTGCCCAATGAGCAGTTCGTCGCCAACTACAATTATTGAATATTTCATTGCTTTCTAATCGTAATAATAATTCATCTCTGCGTCACACCGTCACGCGTGCGAAAGGCGGCAGCGAGATGTCGCAGAACTGTTTGTCGAGATACTTATAGTAGCCGGCAATGGCAATCATGGCAGCATTGTCGGTAGTGAACGAGCGTTTTGGTATGAACGCCTTGATGCCACGTCGCTCGCAGTAGACTTGCACAGCCTGTCGCACGCCCGAATTTGCCGACACGCCACCGCCAATAGCCACCGTCTTTATGCCAGTCTGCTTGATGGCTTTGCCGAACTTGTCCATGAGGATGTCGATGATGGTTTTCTGCAACGAAGCCGCCAAATCGGCGCGGTTCTGCTCGATGAAATCGGGATTTTCCTTCAAAGCATCACGCAAGGTGTAGAGGAACGACGTCTTCAAGCCACTGAAACTATAGTCGAGCCCCGGAATGTGGGGCTTGCTGAATTTAAATTTTTCGGCATCGCCTTCGGCAGCAAGACGGTCGATAATCGGGCCACCCGGATAAGGCAAGCCCATAACTTTGGCGCATTTGTCGAAAGCCTCGCCGGCAGCGTCGTCAATGGTTTGTCCGAGCACCTCCATCTTGTTCGGAGCGTCAACCCTGATAATTTGCGAGTTGCCGCCCGAAATCAGAAGGCAAAGATATGGGAACGTAGGCACTTCGGTGTTCTCGTCCTCCTTGACAAAATGTGCCAACACATGGCCGTGAAGATGATTCACATCAACCAACGGAATGCCAAGCGACAATGCCAAACCCTTGGCAAACGATGTGCCCACAAGCAGCGAGCCCATCAATCCCGGACCGCGAGTGAATGCAATTGCGCTTATGTCGTGTTTGCTTATGCCAGCCTGACGAATCGCCTCGCTCACCACAGGCACGATGTTCTGCTGATGAGCACGCGACGCCAATTCAGGCACCACGCCGCCATAGGCTTCGTGCACCTTTTGCGAGGCTATCACATTGCTCAGCAGCACGCCGTCACTTATAACGGCTGCCGATGTGTCGTCGCACGACGACTCAATTCCAAGAATAATCACACTCATATTAAGAAAAACTTTCTATATAAATATGTATAACAATAATCAATCTAAAAAATGTCGAATCTGTATCCGAAAATAAGCGACATACTTTCCACCGAATTAAAGAAGCTGTAGTTGTTGCTTTTATACCAGTGTCCGTCGATCTTCATACACAGACCGTAGAAAAACTTTTTGTGGTTGTACACCAATCCCAGTTTGCCTTTTATGTTTGTCGAAAAGATGTCGTCATATCCGTCGATGTTGTCGCGGAAGCAGTGCTTATAGCCAATCGATGGCAACACCGAAATGTTGAACAGCCAATTTGGCTTGAAAACCCAGTTGTAGCCATAGCCCAACAGGAAACAAATGTCGTTGTACTTAAACTTATACACCGTGCGCTCATCGGGCAGTTCCACTTTCATGTCTTCGGGCAATTGTGCAAAGTCGAGCCCCACGTTCTGGTGCGAGATTGTTAATCCGGCAATAAACGAGCCTGCACTGCGTTTCTGATACTTCGAGAAACTGTAGGCTGCGCCCTGCGAATACTTGCGGTGATTGAAAAAATAATAGATGTCGGTGCCATACGACTCACGCACGAGCCCGGGGAACGATTCGTTCACCCAATGTCCGCCGCTGTAGTCGCCAAAACGCCTAATGTTTGTGCCGCCGGTGTTCTTCACCCAATAGCCATCGGCTGCAAGAAGCGCGCAAGTGAACTGAAACTCCAGTTTGCGCTGTCCTGTACCCCTGCCGCCAAACAAGCGGTTAACTTCGCCGCTATATCCCACCGACACTGCCATATACGAAACGTATGCACCAACGTTTGCCGACACATTACTAATCATCGACAATGTCTTTCGCTCGGGGAAGCGCATGGCATAGCTATCCATCCATTCCTCGTTTTTGAACAATGCTTTACACCGTTTGCCGGTGCCCACCACATAGTCGGGGTCGTAGCTATTGAATGTACGGTCGCCCCAGCGATAGATGTTCACGCACATCTGCAGGAACGACGGATATACAATCGTTTCATCGTTAAGGTCGAGTTTGCCCATGCGCAGTTGACGTTTCCAGTAGTCGCCGTCGTGTGCCACAGTGTCGGACGCCTCAAGGTTTACAGCCACGCTATCGGCTGGCTCGAGCGCTGCCGGCATCTCGTCGGCAACAACCAACTGCCACCACGCCATAGCCGCCAAGCAAAATATCAATCTAATGAATATGTCAGTTCTCACTCCATTCATTTATTTCTTAATTGAATCTGGTTCAACCTCCACCTCTTTGTGCAGTTTTGTGGTGTCGGGCATCACGGCGCGACGTCGCTTGAACGGGTTGTTGAAATCGAACTTAAATTCCACGCCAACGCCTTGCGTGGTGAGAGCACTGCGCACCAAATAATTCTGGTCGTTGAAGTGGTTATAAGCCTTCAGTCGCACCGTTCCGCGACGGTTGAGCAAATATTCGATGTCGAAATCGCCAATGAAATTGCTGTTGCGCGTGTTCATCGAGTTGTCGCGATAGCCAAAGTTGCCGTTGAACAACAATCGGTTGTTAAGCAACTGGCTCGACAACGCCAAATCCACTTCAACGTCGCTGAAGTCGCCTTTATCGCTACGGAAATTCGGGGCGATGCTCCAATTGTCGCTCAGCTGTCCAAGCACATTTGCCAGCTGGCTCGAAAGCGTGCTCGAAGCCACCGAGGTGAGTTCGTTTCCGCGGTTGGTGTTACCCATATATTCCGGCGTATAGAATCGGTTGAGTGCCAAGAGGTACAGAATCTGGCGATTCATCATGTCGTCGGTGCTGACAATACTCTTAACCTTGCGCGCAGCATCGGTGCTGATTGTCGGGAAATCAAGGTCGAACGAGATGTCCGGACCACGCATATCGCCACGGGCAATCAAAATGGCATTCACCGGCACGTTGGTGCGGTTTAGTTCGCGGTCTGACGCAAACGACTCGTCGAGGTCGAGCAGGTTGGCGTTGAGCGAATACGACGCTTTAATGTCAAGGTTGGCGCTATATGGGTCGCCGTTGAAGCTGATGCCGCTGCCCTCCATGATGGTGAAGTCCTTTATGATGATGTCCTGAAGGGTGAAGTTGTAACTGCCCTTTTCGAGTTCATATTTTCCGTACATGCCCAGGCTTTCGTCGGTGCTGTCGTAGGTCAGGCGCAGGTTGCCCTTGCCATAGCCGCGAATCTTGTCGCCACCCACTGGGTCCATCACCACAGTGAGCTGAGCGTCGTTGTTGATGTCGGCTTGGATGTCGATTTTGAACACCGAAGGCGTCGATTGGTTGTTACTGTTGTTTTTAGCGGTGAGTTCCTTCACAATCTGCGGAATTGAATCGGCTTCTTCCACCTTGTTGCCTGCGTTGCGGTCGCGGAAAGTGATGAAGGTGTATTCGCTTGCGGCAATCTCATCGCTGAGCACAAATGTGAACTTGCTGTTGCGCCGCGTTTCCATATTCACGCCTATTGTGCAGATTCCCGGTCCACCCTTCACATAAGCCGAGCCATTGCCGTAAACCGTGCCATACCAATCGGGGCTGAGTGCCGGCGTCACGTCGTAGCAAAGGAAGTTTCGGGCATGGGTGATATTGAAGTCGAACACTGGTCGGTGGAAATTGTCGTGACGCAGCCATCCGTTCACCTTGGCGGCATTGCCGTTGCGGTCGCGAATGGTGATGTCGTTAAACTCAATCAAGCCCGGCACAATGTGCACCGAATCAGATGCCGTGTAATAGACATTGGTGTAGTCGACCTTAAACTTCAGATAGTCGGCAAAGATGTCGCCATAGAGGTTGATGTTATGAAAATCGCCATACAGGCATGCCGTGCCCGACACCTCGCCCTCGATGTGCGAAGTGATTGCCGACATAAACGGCTGCAGGAAGCCGAGCTTAGCCTTGTGGGCATCGAAATTGATGCTCAGCGAGTCGCGCGTAGGATATATGGCACCGGTTATCACCGAGCGCAAGCCATTGTCCTGGTCGATATCGGCATGCAAATTGATGGCTTTGGTGTCGTTATCCCAGTTGCTACGTATTAGCGCGTCGCCCATCACGCATTTATTGTAGGCAATGCGGTTGACTTGCAGACCCGGCGTTTCAAGCACCGGTGCGCCCGAAAGCAGTCCCGAGGCAAAGAATTTGCCGGTGGCTATGCCGCCAAACATCACGTTGTCGATGCCGAGTGTTTCAAACACATAGTCGAGACTCATTTCCTTCAGGTTGACCATCAGCACATCCGTCTGGTTTTTCGACACTAAACCTTGAATTTCAACGCGCTGATTGTCGCACACGCCGCTCACATTGTTCACGGCAATCACTCCGCCGTCGATGTTCACCGATGCCGGCTTCACCTGCCAAATGGTGTCGTTGAACACCAACTCGGTTGGGTTGATGTCGATGTGCGCTGCAAGCCCATCGTCGCTGCCGCGTCGGAACAGAGTGCTAAGGTCGATGGTGCCCTTATATGCCCTGTCGGTCATTATTCGCCAACTGAAATCGGTGTCGAGGCGGTCGTTCACGCCGTTGCCATTGATTGTTACCACGGTCTTGCCCTTCTTGAGCGGATATACGGTTTGTGCAGTGAGCCTTACGTTTTGCTCGCCGGCGCGCTTTGCCGCCTCAACAAAAGTCGACTCAATGATTTTGTTGCCTTGCTGCAGATACGGAGCGTTGAGCGAAAGCGCGAAGCTCTCGTCGTCCTCGTTCACAAAGCCGTTGAGAGTGGTTTTATACACCACGTTCACAGGCAACTTGAACATGCTTTGCAGCTCTTCACTTGGGTCGAGGGTGAAATCGAACTTAAACTGGTTGCTGCGAAGCCTATTTGCTACATTCTCGTTGCGCTTGATGAGCGACGGCAACGACTGCGAAAGTATGTTCTGCATGGCAGGAACAAGGCTCACAAAGTCGAACGACCCCACAATCTTGCCATTTAGGAAATCAGAAGTGAGGGTGATGTTTTGCGGGTCGCTCTCGTTGTTTGCTTCAACGCGGAACGAGCTAACATGCAGGCCTTTGTCGTTGTTGTCGACAAGGGCAAAATCATTAATGACAATTTCGCCGGTGGCATTGTCGAGTTTGTTGCCATAGAAACTGGCATCGGCGCCAAACGACATATTGCAATGCTCGTTGCCCTTCATCAGGTTCAATGCGGCAAGATTGGCATGTGCCAGGTCGAAGCCCAAATCCACTTCCGATTGGTCGCCTGCCTTTTTCACCAAGCCGTTCACCGACGCCTGCAGATTGTCGTCATCGATGGTCACTGTGCCATCAAGCATATCGCCGTCGAGCACCACATTGGCTATGATATTGTTGTAACGGTAGCCTTTTACGTCGATGTAAGGCACCTCGCCGTCGAGTTTACCGTTGATTTGTTTTCCGTTGACTTTTGCCTCAACCTCGGCATCGAGCGCCACATCGCCAAACACCGCCTCGTTGTTGAGCATACGGCCCAACATAAATTTATTGGTAGCCAAACGTCCGCTGAAATTGAGCCGTTTGCCAAAAATGTCAGCCAATTTTCCCCTCACTTCGAGTTTGCCCAAAGCGGTGTTGATGTCACCATCGAAGCGCACATTATGCTTGTCGCCCTTGGCAGCGCCGTCGATGCTCACACTGCCGCACTCATTTATTATGCGCGACGCCTTGTCGCTCAGCTGCGAAAATGCAGATACCAATTTCACCACCTCGCTTGCACGGGCATCAACCTTTACTCGGGGTACGTCGAACGACATTTGCTCAGGGTTATCAAGATTGTTCAGATGTCCGCTCACAGTCACATCCAAACCACCATCAACATCGGTTGCCCGCAGCTGCGCCACACTCAAGGCGCTGGCGTTTCCGCTGGCATCGAGCCACACGTTAAGCGGCTCGTTAAACTTGGCAAGCACCGGCACAAAACCTCGCAAGTCGCTTGGCGTGATGGTGGCATCTTTCAGCCGCACACCAATGGGTTGCTGCTTAATTTGTTCCTTTATGCTTTTTATGCCATCGATTGCCAAACCAATCGAATCTATCAGAATCTCGGAGTTTTCGAGTTCAACGCGGGTGTTGCACAATGCCACCAAACGGTTGTTGAGCGTAACCTGCGATGCCAGGTTTTTCAACACAAATCCACACTGCTCGTCAAACGACACGCGCTTCACGTCGATTACAAAATCGTCGTTCTTCAGCCGCGGCAACGCCACGTCGGCACGCAGGTTGGTTATGCTGATGTGATTCTTGTCGAACTTGCCGCTCACGCGAGGCTCGCTGAGCACATCGTAGGTGAGATGGCTTTTGCGAATCACCACATTATAGATTTTCAAATCGAACTTCGTAGGCGGCTTGGTTTTGTCCTTGCTCGACAAGGCATCGATGATGAATTGCAAATTGGTTGGCGAATCGGGGGTTGGTTTTGTGATATGCCCTTTCATGCCTATTATTTCGCCATAGGTCAACACCAGGCGTTTTTTTGCAAGCAAGTTGTAGATGCTGATGCCCACGCCGAGTTCCTTCACAAACAGCAGAGAGTCGCCTTTTTGGTCGGGCACATACACCTCGTGCAGCACCAAATCGTGGAATGGAGCTATGCTCACCGACCCAATTTCGACATTCGTGCCAAGCAGCTTCGACAATTCCTTTTCGCCCTCGCTACAAACATAGTTCTGCACCGAAGGCATCGACAGCACAACATACAACGAGGCGAAAAGCAACAGTCCGACGCTCAGCAGCGTCACTATCACCATTCGCAGGCTCTTGTATATGTTCATCATCGTTTTCTTCATTAACCTCGGCATGAATATGTTGAAAAAGGCATCAATTCAAGTAAATTATCTAAAAACGCACACCGTTAATCGAGATTCTCACATTCCTTTAGCCACAGCGCCGCACAAGCGTCGCTTGGCATGCGCCAGTCGCCACGCGGCGAGAGGCTGATGGCACCCACCTTTGGTCCGTCGGGCAAGCACGAGCGTTTGAACTGCTGGGCAAAGAAGCGGCGGCAGAATGTTGTGAGCCACTTTTTCAGCGTAGCGGCGTCGTATTCACCAGCGAAAGCATTCTTTGCCAAGAAATAAATTTTGCGCGGCGAATAGCCATACACCAGCATATTGTAGATGAAAAAGTCGTGCAATTCGTATGGGCCCACAAGGTCCTCAGTCTTTTGCTTGATGTTGCCCTGAGCGTCGGTAGGCGTAAGCTCGGGGCTGATTGGAGTGTCGACAATGTCGAGCAGCGTGACGCGACTATCTTCGCCCCATGCCTCAACAGCAACATTCTCGGCAATCCACTTCACCAAATATTTCACCAGAGTCTTGGCAATGCCGGCATTCACGCCGTACATCGACATGTGGTCGCCGTTGTAAGTGGCCCATCCGAGCGCCAGCTCCGAGAGGTCGCCGGTGCCAAGCACTATGCCGTTATATTTGTTGGCACAATCCATAAGAATCTGTGTGCGCTCGCGAGCCTGCGAGTTTTCGTAAGTGGCATCGTGCACATCGCTGCTGTGCTCAATGTCGTTGAAATGCTGCATCACGGCGTCGCGGATAGGAATTTCCTTTATAGTGATGCCCATGGCACGCATCAGCGCGAGGGCGTTGCTCAGCGTGCGGTCGCTGGTGCCGAAGCCCGGCATGGTGATGCCAATGATGTTTCGGTTGTCGTAGCCGAGGCGGTGAAAAGCGCGTTCAGCAATTAGCAGAGCCAATGTTGAATCAAGTCCGCCCGACACGCCAATCACCAGGCTGCTCACATGTGTGTGCTGCAGGCGCCGCATAAGTCCCTCGGTTTGTATGTTGAAAATCTCCTCGCAACGGCGATGCAGTTTCTCGTCGTCGGCAGGAACAAACGGATTCTTTTCGATGCTTCGGAGCACCTTGCCACAGCGGCAACCGTCGCCTACCACCATCGGCACCTCGCAATAGTCGGCACTCAAAGCAGCGGCGCTGTCGCAGAAACTGCTGTTAATCATTCGAGCATTGTTGATTCGCTCAATGTCGATGTCGGCAATCACCAGCTGCTCGTCGGTGCAGAACCGCTTGCCCATGTCAATCACCTCGCCCAGCTCAGCCACGATGGCGTTGCCAGCAAAAACCAGGTCGGTGGTTGATTCGCCATAGCCGCACGACGAATATACATAAGCAGCCAGACAGCTGCCCGACTGATGGCGAATCAAATCCATCAGGCGGTCGTGCTTGCCCACGAGCTCGTTGGTTGCCGACAGGTTAACTATCACATTGGCTCCATTCACCGCAGCCTGCGTGCTTGGCGGCAGCGGTGCCCAAAGGTCCTCACAGATTTCACAAGCCACCTTGGCATCGCCTATGGCAAACAGCACATCGCAGCCAAACGGCACCTCACTGCCGCAAAGCACAATCGAAGCCTCGGCAGGCAACGTGACCGACGAGGCGAACCAGCGCTTCTCGTAGAACTCGCGATAATTGGGGATGTAGGTCTTAGGCACCACCCCAACCACCTTGCCGCCATTTATCATAACGGCACAGTTATACAATCTTCCGCCGTAGGCAATGGGAGCACCCACCACCACAGCAATATGTTTGTCGGAAGTGGATTTGGCTATTCGCTCAATGGCATTCAAGGCGCCGCGCAGCAATGCGCTCTGACCAAACAGGTCGCCGCAGGTGTAACCCGTGACACACAGCTCGGGCATCACCAGCAACTGCACATCATTAAGGCACGCCTTTTCAATGCACTCCACAATGTGCTGTGCGTTTGCATCGCAATCTGCAACATTCACTTTGGGCACGCCCGAAGCCACTCGCAACAATCCATAACACGATGTCATATTCTAATCTTATGTTTTGTATGTTCGATATTTTCTAATATAAATCTTACAAATTTACAAAATATTTTTGTGCCACAGGCAAGCATCACATAAAAATCAACATCAAGCCCCTCACTCATCGCTATTTTATCCACTATTATGGGAATCTTTAAAAAAAATTTCTCAAAAATATTTTTCACGAAATGAAAATTTATTTGCCGTTTTACTACAAATTGTATATATTTGTATGTTGGTAAACATATCTATTTAGCTGAAACATATTATAATTTTAATATTTTGTTAATTTCGAGAATTTATTTATTGCCCATTCGATGATAACCTTGCAAATACCCGACTGCCGAATGTTGTTTCTGACAATTAACATTCCCATGCCGATTGTGTTGTACACATTGTCGGCAATGATGGTCGTGGTGATGATACTGCTCATTATCATGCGCCGCAACATGCTGCGAATGCAACGCAATGCAAAAGCAATCATCGAAAAAGAATGCGAAAAAGCTCGAAACCAAGCCCACATCGGAGTATTAGAAACCGTACCGATGCCAATTGCCGTCTACGACAGCACCGGCAAATGCATCTTCCTCAACTCGTGGTGCAAAAAAATCACAAGTCGCAGCAACACCAACGAAACACCCGACATATTCGACTCGCAAATTCTCTCGAAAGAGAATTGCGAAAAACTGAAAAACGGCGAAAACGTGAGCGCCGACGCTTTCATCAACTACGACAACGACGAACTGACGATTTTCGGCAAGAAAGTTGACGGGAAATTGGCAATCCGATACACCATTCAGCGGGTGTACACCAATGACGGCAAAACCTTCAACTACATTCTTGCCATCAGCGACATCACTCACGACTATGCCCAACAGCAACGCACCAAAGACTTGCAGACGCTGTTGAGCGATTGTCTGCAGCTCACGGGCATCGCTGCTTACATCTACGATGTTGCTCGAGATAAATACTACCGATTTAAAGGTTCCGACATCATACAACTGCCGTTCAATGCCGAATATGTTTTTCAACACATCTCACCACAATATCGCGGCCAGTACATCGAAATGTTTCTGCGCGTGAAAAACGGCGAAATATCCACCGACCGTCGCTGCTACTCGCTGATTTCGTCGACCAACAACAAACCGTATTTCGTAGAGACATTCACCTACGGCACAACCGACGTTTCGGGAAAAGTAACTCGCATCTTGCAAACCATTCGCAACGTCACCGAAAACCAAGAGAAATTGTACGAACTAAAGAGCCTTAAGCACATTTTGGGCAAAGCGTTGCCGATTGCAGGAATCGTTGCTTGGCGCTACGACGTTAGCACACACCGCTTTATGCGCACTAATTTCGCCGCTTTTTCAAACAGCTCATCGTTCGACGAGATTTGTGCCAACATTCATCCCGACGACCGCAACAAAGTGATTGCGGCATTCAACAAGCTGCTACAAGGCGAAGCAAGCAATGCCCACCTCACCATTCGCATGGCTTTGCAAAATGCCGACTGGCTGTCACATGAAATATTTGCCATACCAATGCATAACGACATCGGCAGCGTGTCGGCTATCATAGGAATTCGCCGCGATATAAGCGAAGAAAACGAGGTAGAAAACCGGCTTAAAGAGATTCGCAAAAAAGCAACAGCTCTGGTTGAAGTTGCCGGTATTGGGTTGTTTGTATATAACAGTATCGACAAATCACTAATAACTTATTCCCACAAAACGGGTCGCCATCCATACGACAACGTAAACCGATATATTGAAATGGTGCATCCCGACGACAAAAACATCATTCTTGACATTTTCAATAAAGTCGACAACCAACAAATAGAAGACTTCAGGGTAAGATTAAAAGCGCGTGCCAACAAGAATGAAGAATACCGCACTGTGGAGTTTTGTGGCAAAGCATACGAATATAATCAAAACACCCCTACTAATTACATTGCTTTTATAAAGAATGTATAGCAAACTTATCATCACACGCAACACCTGCAATGAGCCAACAAAAACCCATAGTTTCAATAATTACACCCGTATATAACTCCGAACAATTTCTCGGGCAATGCCTGCAATCGCTGTTTGCACAGACTATTGCTCATCAAATCGAATATATCTTCATCGACGATGCAAGCACCGACAATTGCCCTCGCATGCTAAAAAGTGCCGCCAAGCAGCACGGCAACCTCAACATCAAGGTATTAATCAACACAACAAATCAAGGCTCGGCTGCCACCCGAAACTCAGGCATCCGTCTTGCTCAAGGCAAATATCTGATGTTCGTCGACTGCGACGACTGGATTGAGCCCGATATGGCTGAAACACTGCTGCATGCTGCCACAAGCAACAATGCCGACGTGGTGGCGTCGCCCTTTTTCATCAATAACGGGAACAATCAGCAGGTGATGCGGTTTGCCGGCCCATGCCTAAAAATCGACATTAACCATGCGCCAATCAACGTGCTGCACTTTTCGCTCTGCAACAAGCTCACTCGGCGCTCACTAATCGTCGACAACAACCTGTTTGCCGCCGACAATCGCAACTGCTGGGAAGACCTTTCGACTTGCTGCCGTGCATTGGCGCTTGCCCGACGTAACATCGTGGTGAATATTCCTCTCTATCACTATCGGGTCAACCCCGACAGCCAAACTCATCAAAACCACAAAAGGCGCCTTGACGACCATCTGTTTTATGCCCGACTAATCGACGAATGGTTTCGCAATCAAGGCGACGAATTCCACAATAAGCACCGCTCGTTTTTGCTTCATCTGAAGTTCGCAGCAAAAATTAAAATGCTGCGAGGCGAACCAGTTGAAATCACTCGTTGGAAAACCACCTTTGCCGAAGTAAACCGCCACATCATCGATGCTACGCAAACCATTGCGCTGCCCTACCGCATTGCATTTATTTTGCTTGCACTCTGCCCTGCACCGCTCGCCATTGCCGCTGCACGTCTCCTGCGCCGCAACGCACTCTAAAAAAACATCTTAAACACCATACTACGAAAAAAAATCCCCGGCTCAAATAAAGAACCGAGGATATGCAAGCTGTGAGTAAGGATTTATAAACATCATTGCCGCTCGCCATTAGTGGGAGTCGGCAATGAAATAAAATCGAAATTAATTACTTGCCGCCTTGCTCGTAGTAGAGAGTGCGCGAAGTCTGGTCGCAAACTTCAGCAGGGCCAAAGTATTGAATTGGACCAGGATAGAGGTAGCAAGTGTTCAAAGCCCATTCTTCACGCTTCGAAGCGAACTTGTTGAATGGTTTGCCATCGAGGTCAACCAAAGCCTTTTGGATAACTGGCTTCATTTCGCCATTGCGACGTTCCATGTTCATCATCATTGTGATAGGAATACCACCCGCAATCCATTGAACCGAAGGCTTGGTGAGGTTGCGAACCGACGACATATAGCCTGTAGCACCGCAGTTAACCAATTGAGCTGCGTTGTAACCCAATGCGTAGCAGTAGTCGGCATCGAAGTTTGATGGAGCAGCGCAACGGCCTTCGTAACCAAAGAAGTGGTGCAGTGGCGAGAACTTGCCAACATATTCACCGGCTTCCTTCATTTCCTTGAGCTTGTTGCCAACCATTTCGCTAAGCAACTTTTCGGTTTCGATGAGCGAAACTTGCACGTTGCCATGAGGGTCGCGGTCGAGTGTAAGCTGACGAGCTACACCGGCAGGCAGGCTCTTGAACGAAGCAGCATTGGCTTCGCTGAGGTTGCTGAGCACAAATTCGCGTTGTGCAGCGGCATCCAAGCCGGCAAACTCAGGATGAGCAGCGAGCAAGTCGTTGAGTTCGGCAATAAGCGCCTTCATTGCAGGGATGAATTCAATCAAGCCCTCAGGAATGAGCACTGTACCAAAGTTGTCGCCCTTAGCAGCACGCTTAGCAACCACACCGGCAATGTCGGCAACAATTGCGTCGAGCGTCATATTCTTAGCTTCAACCTCTTCAGAGATGATGCAGTAGTTAGGCTGAGTTTGGAGAGCACATTCAAGAGCGATATGCGAAGCCGAACGGCCCATCAGCTTGATGAAGTGCCAATATTTCTTTGCAGAGTTGCAGTCGCGTTGGATGTTTCCGATAACCTCCGAATAAACCTTAGTGGCAGTGTCGAAACCAAACGAAGTTTCAATCAAACCGTTCTTCAAGTCACCGTCGATAGTCTTCGGGCAGCCAATCACTTGAATGCCAACATTCTTAGCCTTGTAGTATTCGGCGAGCACACAAGCATTGGTGTTAGAATCGTCACCACCAATGATTACAACAGCCTTGATGTTGAGTTCCTTGAGAATAACAAGGCCTTTTTCGAATTGTTCCGGCTTTTCAAGCTTTGTACGGCCCGAACCAATGATGTCGAAACCACCGGTGTTGCGATATTCGTCGATAATCTCCGATGTAAGCTCAACATAATTGTGGTCAACCAAACCGCCGGGGCCCATCAAGAAACCATACAAACGATTAGCCTTGTTGATAGCCTTGATGCCATCAAACAAACCGCTAATCACGTTATGTCCACCAGGAGCTTGACCACCCGACAAAATAACGCCCACGTTGAACTGAGCACCAGCCAACTTGCTTTGCTTTGGGTCTTTTTCGAATGTCAACTCAGGAAGTCCATAAGTGTTTGGAAACAAAGCTTTGATTTCTTCTTGGTCGGCTACCGACTGAGTTGGTTCACCCTTTACAGCCTTTACAGCGCCCCACAACGACGAAGGCAGCTTTGGCTGATATTGAGAGCGAGCCATTTGCAATGCACTTTTTTTTGCCATTTTTGTTTAATTAATTTATTATAGATTTTTTTGATACCAATCACAATCTTCAATACAACGATAGGAACCGGCAAATGCCCTCTTCTAACATGCCCAGTGCATGGCGGCATTTCAAGCAAAGCCTATCATTGCAAATTCATTTGCAAATTTCGCAAAAAATCTTCAGTTAAACAACACTTTGCATTGTTAAATATCTTTTATTAAGCATTATCGGTTTACACCCTCGTCACACGCTGCGACGACAGCATACGGCTAATGTGGCGGTAGTTATCGGCGTCGAGCTCTTGCATGCGTTTCACGTTTGCCAGGATTATCAGTTTGCTTTTTGCACGCGAAAAAGCCACGTTAAGCTTGTTAGGATTATACAAGAAGTCAGCCATCTCCATTGCATATTCGGCATCGCCGGCTGTCATGGAATAGATAATCACTTCGCGCTCCTGTCCCTGCATCTTGTCCACAGTGTCGACAGCCACCTGCAGCTTATCGGATTCATCGATGCCATCAAGCTTCCTTATTGCTCGCCGCACCGCTGCCACCTGTGCCCTGAAGGGCGCAATCACTGCCACATCTTTTGCTTCAAGTCCTTTGTTGATATATTCTGCCACAATGGCGGCGGCAGCCTCTGCCTCTACCTCCGACGCCTGAAGCCCATCGTCGTCGACATCGTGCAGCACAATGGGTGCATCGAAACTATACAACTTGTCGTTGCATATCACCTTATCGCCGCAGCCCTGACTGGCTGGCTCTACCATGCCATCGTAAAACAGTTCCGACACAAACTCGCAAATGGGCGCGCACATTCTGAAACTGCGATTGAGCAAAGTGTAGTTGCCCGGTTGCAAAAGCTCCTCAAATGCCGACAGTCGCAAGCACTCAGGCACATCTTCGCTCGCCATGATTGGTGCCAGTTGCTTGTGGTCGCCTGCCATTATCACCTTTTTGCCTTTAACCATTCCCATCATTGCCAACGGTATGGTCATCTGACCTGCTTCGTCGATGATGAGCGTGTCGAACTCCAAATCTCTCGCGCGACTTGTGTAAAGGCTATGCGGAGTCAATCCAACCAGCCAACCTTCTTCTAAATCATTAAGATATTCAGTATTGAGATGCGAAATGTTTGGTATATGATACTCTTGGTCTTCAATCATTTTGGTGAAACGTGGCGCATGGTAGCTCTGGCCAACCTTAAATAAATGGCTAAACGCAAACATCTTGGCTGTTTGAATAAGCGCATTGTTCACCGCCATGTGGTTAGGACCCACAACCACCACCTTGCGTTTGAGAAACATAACCTCGGCAAGAATAATAATCGCAAGCACAAACGACTTGCCGGTGCCCGGAGGCCCCTGAACCAGATAATAATCGTCGGCAGCTACACTGTTCACCACCGCCTCGCGCTGATTGGGCGTGAGTTCAACGCCTAAAACATCTTGGAGTTTTTCCAAGATGTATTCAGCCGCTTCAACATCGCCAAAACTGGGCTCCTTGTGGCTATTAAACAGCAAGTCGGTCCAAAACTCACCTTCACTCGGCAAATCACCAGTGAAATTGTTGAACACATTCGCCCGCAAGTCTACGTTATTCTTGTCAAGCACAAGAAATTTATCGTGATAATAATCAACCCCTACATGCAAATTTCTTGGGAACACACTCAAATATGCCACATTTTCACCTTCATATTCATACAACGTACATTCAATTCCTAAGGCATCGCCATCTTCGTGCAAAAACAGGCAGTCACCTTCTTTGAAATCGGAAAGATTGCGCTTGAAGCTTACCTTCAAAATCAAATTACCTTCTTCCGATTCACTACTATAGTTCTTGTCAACGGTGACATTGTCAATTGCCTTGCGTTTTCTTATGCGTTCTTTCAAAGGCAAACTCATTGTTGCCTCCCAATTTGCCTTCTGTGCCTCGGCTTCGGCATCGAAAAACTCACGTATTGATTTATTCTCAATCATAGCTTTTATTTCTTGCCAAAAATTTTGTCGATTACTGCTTCGCCCACTTTGCGTTCAATGCCGGCTTTGGTGGTGGGTATGCCCGTAGCCTTGGTGAAACGGCGTTTCAGCGCTGTGATGCCAAGCGCTCTTTTCAGCGAAAAACTCAGTCCCGGAATCTTTGTGTTGCTCATAACTATGTCGTAATTTTTAGATTGATATTGATTTTCTCCGCAAATATAGCAAGTAATTTTGAGCGGCACCCACCAACTGAAACATTACTGCAAAACAGCCTATTTTTGGTGTAATTAATTTTGAAACATTACACCCCTCTGCAATGCCGCATCACCATTTTTTGAGGCACTCGTTTAAACCGAAAGCAAAAAATATAGTCAATATTGGCAAAAGCAAGATTAAAAAGATTTTGTAAAATAAACATTAAAGGCACGAAACGATGAAGCTACACAACAAAATATCGGCATTGCTCACCGCATTAGTGATGCTTTGCGGCGCAAACGCTAATGCCGCTGCCACCACAAAATTCGCCAACGAGAGCCTCAACTACGAGATTGTTTACCACTGGGGTTTGATTTGGAAACATGCGGCAAGCGCAACCCTGAGCCTATCAAACAACGGGAACTACTATAACACCAGCCTCATGGCACGCACCGTGAGCTGGGCTGACAAGGTGTATAAAGTGCGCGACACTCTCACTTGCCGCATCGCTAAGGACGGATTACGTCCTGAACAATACATTAAAACCGCCCACGAAGGCAAGCACTTCAGCAAGGACGTGGTCGACTACTCGTATGCCGACAACACTTCCACCGCCAACTGCACCGTTGTGCGAAAGGACAAGGAAACAAAGCACGTCACCCTGCAGGCTCCCGGTCAGGCTTACGATATGCTCAGCGTGTTCTACTATCTGCGCTCGCTCGATTTCGACAGCATGAAGGCTAACGGTTCGGTCAAAACCACCATCTTCTCGGGCCGCCGCAAGGAGAACCTCACCGTCACCTACGTTGGCGAGGAAAACATCAAGCTTCGCGACAAGAGCACGCACAACAGCCACCATGTGACTTTCAAGTTCACACAGGACGGCAAAAAGAAATCGTCGGACGACATTCATTGCTGGATTTCAACCGACGACGCCCACATACCATTGATGATTAAAGGCAGCGTGAGCGTTGGCGAGGTGCGCGTTTACTACAAAGCACCGGCAACTTCTGCCAACTGACACTTGTAAAACTCATGCATATTTTACACCACACCGCTTTATTCAACTCACTTGAATAAGCGGTGTTTTTTCGCTATCTTTGCAAAGTAAACACTACAACGAAAATTAGGCAAAACTATGGCAACTAACCACAATATTCTTGAAGTATGCGCAGCCGACATCGACAGCGCACTGAATGCCAAAGCCGGCGGCGCCGAGCGCATCGAGTTGTGCAGCGCCCTTAGCGAAGGCGGCATCACGCCGTCCTACGGACTTGCAAAGCAAGCTCTTGCGCTGGGAATCACCGTGCATGCTCTCATCCGCCCACGCGGCGGCGATTTTCTTTACAACAGCCATGAGATAGACACGATGGTCGACGACATCGAGGCATTACGTGGGCTTGGTGTGCACGGTGTGGTGATTGGCGCACTCACCCCTGACGGCGACATCGATGTTGCTGCCTGCCGACGAATGGCTGAGGCTGCCAATGGGCTGAACATCACCTTCCACCGCGCATTCGACCGCTGCCGTTGCCCGCAAGAAGCTCTCGAACAAATCATCGCCCTTGGCTGCAACCGCCTGCTCACCTCGGGTCAAGCGCCCACCGCGCTGCAAGGCGCCGAATTGATTGCCTCGTTAGTGCGCCAAGCTGCCGGACGAATCATCATCATGCCCGGCTGCGGAGTGAATGCTCAGAACGCTGCGCAAATTCTCTCGCTCACCGGCGCCACCGAGATTCATGCCTCGGCAAGCGGCAATGTGTCAAGCTTGATGACGTTTGCCAGAAGCGACGTGTATATGGGTGCAAAAGATGCCAACGAAAATGTGCGCAAAGTAACCGACGCCCAAGCCGTGAAAGCCATTCTCGCAGCCATCAACCCCTAATCTTCTTCAGCTGCTCAACCTCGCTTGCCTTGTCCGCCCGGCGGTCAGCAAAAAAAACGAAGATGCTATCGCACCGCAAGCCAAGCGCCCACCCACGCCATCAGCCCGCACCGCGAAGGGCGTCCGTAGAGGACATTCCCATGTAGGATTCGCAGCACATTAGGCGTCCGTGGAGGACGCAAATTACCACAGTCTGCTGAATCTGCAACCGCTCACGCGGTTGATGCGACGGTATGCGTGCTATAAAACATTTCGTTGTCCAACGCCTAATAACCGCATTTTTCACGAACATATATAAGATACTCGCCGAGGCGTAAATGGCATACGTCTCGGCGAGTATCGTTATTTCAACTGCAAGCAGCGATTATTTCTCGATTGAGAATCGACGCGAAGTCAAACGATAGTTGTCGGCAAAGATTTCAACGGTGTAATCGCCAGGTGTGAGGGCTGTATTAACATTCCAATAGATGGTTACGCCCGCAATTTCCTGTCCGGTGTACTCGATTGTCTTCTTTTCGGTGTAAGGCAAGTTGCCACCTTCAAAGCTGAACGAGCCATGAGCGCCCAACACAGTGCCCTCGGGGCTTGTGATGCGCACAAACAAGGTCTTTTCGCCCACCGGCGTAGAGTTGTTTTGCGGGATAGTGAACGTCACTTTCAGCTGCTTTGCCTTCTTGATGTTCTTTTCGGTTTTGCCATTGCTCTTGATTGGAGTGAGCGACACCCCTGTGACATTAAGTTTTTCGGCAAGAATCATACGTTTGGTGAGGTTTTCGTTTTTCTGCGACACCTCGCCTATTTGGCTGGTAAGCTGTTCGTTTTTGTTGCGAATCTCAAGGTTTTCGGCACGCAGACCGGCATTCTCCTTGCCCAGCGAATCGATGATTTGCACATAGTGGCGCATAATGCCCTTGAGGGTTTTAATTTCGTCCTGCAACTCGGCTATTCGTTTTTGGCTCGAAATCTTTTGGCTCTTGAGTTCGGCAAGAAGTTTTTCAACCTTGTCCTTAGCCTCGGTGTATTTGGTCAGAATCGAGTCGTTTTGCAGGAAGCGGGTTTGCCCTTCCATGCTCTGGAATTGCGTATTGAGTTGCTCATATTCGCCTGCAAGTTGATATTGGTCGCGCTGCAACTTAATTTCTTCTTTCTCAGCCTCAATTTTTTCGAGTTCGTTACGTGTCTTGTTCATTGTAAACAGCAAAACGCCGATTACAACAATCAGCACAGCCAACAGGCTGCCGCCGATAATCATTAATTTCTTATTGCTTAATGCCATTTTAGTAAGACTTTATTTCCGCT